>NZ_JAEILC010000113.1:0-20849 GCF_016307435.1 Pseudomonas sp. S4_EA_1b
GCCTTAGATCAGGGCCGATTTATCGCGGGGGCGGGGGGCTTGAGAGTCAGACAAAATATGGGCTCGGGTCGGAAAAGGGAGGCGCAGGATGCCAGAAAGCGCCGATGCTCAGAAGTGTAAAAAAATATTTATAAGCGCCCTGCATAAAATCCCAATCCTTGCCGATACTGCTTACAGGCCCACCTATTAAAAACAACAGTGGCGTCCAAGGTCAGGCAGCGCGTTGCCGCTGATTGATCGTTTCGCGGCAGGGATTGCGCGCAGGCACTCACTTCGGGAACACGTCTATGTCGCTTCGTCATTTGAATATCGCCCCTCGCGCTTCGCTGGGTTTCGCCTTTATCGCGTTGTTAGTGGTGCTGTTGGGTGGGTTCGCGGCCAACCGTATGACCTTGATTCGTCAAGCATCGGTGGACATGAACACCAATCAACTGCCCAGTGTGACGTTCCTGGGGCAGGTGACCGAGAACGTGTTGCGCATGCGCATTCTGTCGTTTCGCGTATTGGTCAACCGCGAACCTGCGGCGCTCAAGGAAGCCGAAACCCGCATTGGAGTGTTGGTCGACAAGGCCAAAACGGCCCAGGCCGCCTACGCGGCTTTGCCTGCAGGGCCGGATGAAGCGGCGCTGTTCAAGACGTTCTCCAGCACGCTGGACACCTATCTGAAAGCCCAGGCCGATATGCTCAGCCTGTCCCGGGACGGCAAGGTCGAAGAAATGCGCACCCTGATCAACACCCGGATCAAGGACGGCACCGACCAGATGGGCGAGCAACTGAACAAACTGATTGCGATGAACGGCGCGGCGGCCAAGCAAGCCAATGATGTAGCGGGCCAGAGCTATAACAGCGCCATCACCGGCATCGTGGTGGTGTCGGTCGCCGCCGCGTTGTTGACGGTGCTGCTGGCCTGGCTGCTGACCCGCAGCATCGTCACGCCGCTGCGCAAAGCCGTGCAGGTAGCCGAGACCATCGCCGGCGGCAACCTCAGCAGCGTGATTGAGGACGACGGCAGGGACGAGCCGGCACGCCTGCTCGGCGCGTTGTCCACCATGCAGACCAACCTGCGCCAGACCATCCGCCATATCGCCGGTTCGGCCACTCAACTGGCCTCGGCGGCTGAAGAGTTGAGCGCGGTCACCGAAGAAGCCTCTCGCGGCCTGCAGCAACAGAACGACGAAATCGACCAGGCCGCCACGGCGGTCAATGAGATGACCGCCGCGGTGGAAGAAGTGGCGCGCAACGCGGTTTCTACTTCCGAAGCCTCGCGCCAGTCCAACCAGGCTGCGCGCGAAGGCCGCGATCGCGTGGTGCAAACCGTCGACGCGATCCAGACCATGACCCACGACGTGCAAAGCACCGCTGTGATGATCGAAGGTCTGGCCACCCAGGGGCGTGACATCGGTAAGGTGCTCGACGTGATCCGCGCGATTGCCGAGCAGACCAACCTGCTGGCCCTTAACGCCGCGATCGAAGCGGCCCGCGCCGGTGAGGCCGGGCGCGGTTTTGCGGTGGTGGCTGACGAAGTTCGGGCCTTGGCCCATCGCACCGCGCAGTCGACCCAGGAGATCGAGAAAATGGTCGCCGGCATCCAGAATGGCACCGGCGAGGCCGTGCAATCGATGCAGCAGAGCAATCAACGCACCCAGGACACCCTGGAAATGGCCCGCGCCGCCGGTGTTGCGCTGGAGCAGATCACCCAGTCCATCAGCCTGATCAACGAGCGCAATCTGGTAATCGCCAGCGCCTCGGAAGAACAGGCCCAGGTGTCCCGCGAAGTGGACCGCAACCTGGTCAATATCCGCGACCTGGCGTCGCAGTCCACCTCCGGCGCCAACCAGACCAGCGCCGCCAGCCATGAACTGTCGCGCCTGGCCGTGGACTTGAACGCGATGGTGGCCAAGTTCGTGATCTGACGCCGCTCTGTGGGAGGTGGCAAGCCCCCTCTCACAGGTGATCTGTGTTTGCCTTCGGTGTGGCTATTGCTTCCAGGCGGTCGGGTTGACCAGGTTTTTCGGCTTCTCGCCCGCCAGAGCGGCCAACAGATTATCCACCGCACAGGTGGCCATGGCCTCGCGCGTTTCGTGGGTCGCCGAGCCGATGTGGGGCGTGGCCACTACGTTGTTCAACCGCAGCAGCGGCGAGCTGTGATCCAGCGGTTCCTTCTCGAACACATCCAGCCCCGCCGCGCGGATCGTGCGTTGCTGCAACGCCTCGATCAGCGCCGCTTCGTCCACCACTTTGCCGCGGGAAATATTGATAAAGATCGTGTCCGGGCCCATCAACGCGAACTGCTCGGCGCCGATCAGCTTTTCGGTCTCGGCGGTCAGCGGCAGGGTCAGGCAGACAAAATCGGCCTGTTGCAGCAAGTCTTCAAGGCTGCGGTACTGCGCGCCGAAGCGCTCCTCGACCCGTGGCTTGGGCGAGTGGCTGTGGTAGAGCACCGGCATGCCGAAGCCGAAATGCCCGCGCTGGGCCAGGGCTTCGCCGATGCGGCCCATGCCGATGATGCCCAGGGTCTTGCCGTGCACATCGCTGCCGAAATGCGCCGGGCCAATGTTCTTATGCCATTGCCCGGCGCGGACCATATCGGCCAGTTCCACCACGCGGCGGGCACTGGCCAGGATCAGCGCGAAGCCGGTGTCGGCGGTGGTTTCGGTGAGTACGTCCGGGGTGTTGCTGAGCAGGATGCCGCGTCGGGTGAGGTAGTCGATATCGTAGTTGTCGACCCCCACCGAAACGCTGGCCACCGCTTCCAGTTGCGGCGCCAGGTCCAGCAAGTGTGCGTCCAGGCGCAGGCTGGCGCCCAGCAGGCCATGGGCGTTCGGCAGGGCGTCGCGCAGCTTGGCCAGGCCGGTGTCATCCAGAGCTTCGATCAGGGTGACGTCTACCTGCTCGTGCAGGCGCGCCATCAGCGGCGCGGAGAGTTTTTTGTACAGCACCACAGACTTTTTTTTCATTGGGCTTTTACCTTCAATTCAAGGGGTGGCAATGGCGCGCGTTGACGGTCGCTGGCGCCGGGCTTGAGGAAAATCGTCAGCACCACCGACAGCATCAGCGCGCCGCTCATCAACAGGTACGAGGCGCCAGGCGAGCCGGTGCTGCTGTTGAGGTAACCCACCAGGTACGAGCCGCCAAACGAGCCGAGGGCGCCCATGCTGTTGATCAGCGCCATGGCGCCGCCGGCGACGTTGGCCGGCAGGATTTCCGGCACGATGGCGAAAAACGGGCCGTAAGGCGCATACATGCACGCCCCGGCAATCACCAGCAGGGTGTAGGACCACCAGAAATGTTCGGCACCGAGCACGTAGGAGGCATAGAACGCAATGGAGGCGATCAGCAGCGGTGGCCACACAAAGCGTTTACGTTTTTGCAGCTTGTCCGAGCCCCAGCTCACCAGCAGCATGCCGATCACCGCCGCCAGGTAAGGCAATGCCGACAGCCAGCCGGCCTCGACCATGTCCATCTGCAGACCTTTTTTGAGGATCGACGGCAGCCACAGCACAAACCCGTACACCCCGATGCTCCAGCAAAAGAACTGCAAGGCCAGGATGATCACCTTGGGCGAACGGAAGGCTTCGGCGTAGTTCTTCACTGCCTTGATGCCGACCTGTTCGGCGGCCAGGGCAGTTTCCAGTTCCTGCTTTTGCCCGTCGCTCAACCAAGTGGCGTCCTTGGGACGTTCATCGGCCAGCTTCCACCAGATAAACGCCCACAGCACCGCCGGCAGGCCTTCGATGATAAACATCCAGCGCCAGCTGAAATGCTGCACCAGGTAGCCCGACACCACCGACATCCACAACATGGTCACCGGGTTGCCGAGGATCAAAAAGGTATTGGCCCGCGAGCGTTCGGCGCGGGTGAACCAGTGGCACAGGTACACCAGCATTGCCGGCATCACCGCCGCTTCCACCACGCCGAGCAGAAAGCGGATGGCGATCAGCATATAGGCGTTGGACACCACGCCGGTGAGGGTGGCAAGGCCGCCCCACAGGATCAAGCTGACAAAAATCAGTTTCTTCACGCTGCGCTTTTGCGCATAGATCGCTCCCGGCACCTGGAAGAAAAAGTAGCCGAGGAAGAACAGGGCTCCCAGCAGTGACGACATGCCGGGGGTGATCATCAGGTCTTCGGCCATCCCGGAGGCGGCGGCGAAGCCGTAGTTGGCGCGGTCCAGGTACGCCAGGCTGTAGGTGATAAACACGATAGGCATGATGTACCACCAGCGGCGGGTGGCGAGTTTCACGGTTTCCATGGGCTTGCTCCTGAGCTTGTTGTAGTTGTGGCAACAGGGTGTTAGGGATCAGGCGACGGATCGACCGAGCAGTTCGGCGCGGGTGGGCAGGCCTTCCATGTCGCCGCGACTTTGCACGGCGCGGCTGCCGACCCAATTGCCGCGACGCACGGCTTCGGGGAAGCTGAGCTTTTCCAGCAGGGCACTGATCATGCCCACGGCAAAACCGTCGCCGGCACCCACGGTGTCGACGACTTTTTCCACCGGCACGGCGGCGATAAAGCCCTGGTCCAGCTGGGTGCGGTAGTAGGCCCCGTCCGCGCCGAGCTTGATCGCCACGGCTTCGGCACCCTGGTCGAGGTAGAACGCGGCAATGTCGGCCGGGTCATCGAAACCGGTGAGCAGACGACCTTCGCCCAGGCCCGGCAAAACCCAGTCGGCCAGGCCGGCGAGGGCGTTGATCTCGGCAATCATCTGCGCCTGGCTGGCCCACAGCGACGGGCGCAGGTTGGGATCGAACGACACGCTGTGCCCGGCTTGGCGCATTTGCGTCATTAGCGCGCGGGACAGCTCGCCGGTGGCTGCGGATAACGCTGGCGGGATCCCGGTGGCATGCAGATGGCGGGCCTGTAGCAGCGCGGGGCCGATGTCGGCGACGGACAGATGGCTGGCGGCGGAGCCCTTGCGGAAATATTCCACCTGGGGATCGGCACCGGCTTCTTCGCGGGATTTGAATTGAAACCCGGTGGGGTGCAGCGGGTCGACGGCCACGTGCCGGCAGTCCAAGCCTTCGCGGCTGAGGGTATCCACCACAAAGCGGCCCAGGGAATCGTCGCCCACCCGGCTCAGCCAGGCCACGTTGAAGCCCAGCCGCGACAGGCCGATGGCGACGTTGCTGTCGGCCCCGGCGATGCGTTTGTGAAACTGGCTGACCTGGGCCAGGTCGCCGGTCTGTTCGGCGACGAACATCGCCATGGTTTCCCCAAACGACAACACATCGATCTCAGACATGCGCGTTCTCCGCGAGAGGTTGGCCAAGCACGGCGAGGCTGGCGACCTGACGTGCGGTGACATCGAGCAGGTCGTCGCCGTGCAGCGGAAATTCCACTGCCCGTGTAATGCCTTGAGTCATGTGGGAGAGCAGTTGTTCCCACTGATGCAAATCGGTGGCGCCAGGCGGCAGCGCCACCAGCTTGCCGTCCGCGCGACGGCTCACGGCCTTGCAGTGCAGGTAGTCCACATGCCGGCCCAGCAGGCGCGCGGCGGTGAGGGCGGACTGGTCCTGCCATTGCCAGTTGCCGATATCGAAGGTCATTTTGATTGGCAGACCCAAGCGTTCGACTTCGCTGAAAAAGCGTTGCATGGGTTCGATACGGCCGCCGTGCAAGGTCTGGTCGTTTTCCACCAGCAAGCGCACCGGATGACGCCGCAGCAGTGCGTGCAGGCTTTCCAGGTCGTTAGTGTCGGTGAAGTAGCCCAAGGAGACTTTCAGCCAGCGCGCGCCGAAGGCCTGGGCGCGATCCAGCGTCGCGCTCAGTTCAGCATTCGGCTGGGCGCGACCGGCGACCCACAGTTCCAGCGGCGATGAAAACACCGCTTCCAGGCCCTGTGCCGCGACGGCCTGGGCCAGCTCGGCGGGTTGCTCGACGGTCAGCAGTTCTTCACGCCACTCGATGCGCTGGGCACCGGCCTGGGCCAGTAATTGGACGAAACTCAACTGGCCTTGCTGGCGCACCAGCTCAGCGCCGTAGCTGGAGAGGCTGATGGAAACGGGGTATGTGTGCATTGTTTTTGTCCCTCTGAAACCGGTTTCATTTTTGTTCAAAAAAACACTCATCCCTGTCGGCGCGTGGTGGAGCCGCGGATGATGAGTTGGGGCAGGAAATCCAGGGTGCGGGTCGGCTCGGTGTCGCCGCGCAAGCGCTTGAGCAGGCAGTCGAACGCGCTGGCGCCGATGGCCTCGGTGGGTTGGGCGAGGGCGGTGATGCCGTTGCCTACCAGCGGGTACCAGTCCAGGTCATCCAGGGCGATCAGGCCGATGTCGTCAAATAGGTGGCAGCGCAAATTCTTGAGCGCGCGGGTGCAGGCCAGCGCGGCAACGCCGTTGGCGCAGAACAACGCCTTGGGGCCCGGCGTGGCGAGAAAATTGCGCAGGTGAGTTTCAAGGGCGTCGTCCAGCTCCAGCACGGCGCCGCTCAACGCCGGGCGGCGAGCGATCTCGGCTTTGAAACTGGCCAGGCGCTCCAGGCGCGAGCTGGTGCCATCGGTGGCTTCGCTGACCAGCAGCAAGTCGCGGTAGCCCTGTTGTTCCAGGTGTTCCACCGCCATGCGCACCGCCGCCGGGTTGTCCAGCCCCACCAGGTCGCTGTGCAGCGGCTCGACCTTGCGGTCCACCAGCACCAGGGGCATTTCCCGTTGCAATTCCAGCAGTTGGTCGAGGTGATGGCCGAGGGTGTTCACGATCAGGCCTTCGATGTTGTACGAGCGTAGGGCCGCCAGGTGCTGGCGTTCCTGTTCATCGTCGCGGTCGGTGTTGCACACCACCAGGCTGTAGCCGTGCTGGCGGCAGGCGGTTTCGACGCCGTGCATCACCGCAATGGAATAGGGGTTACGGATATCCGCCACCAGCATACCGATCAGGCGCGTGCGGCCACGTTTAAGGCCGCGGGCCATCTGGTTGGGACGGTAACCGAGTTGTTCGATGGCTTGCTCGATGCGCAGGGCGATCGCATCGGAGAGCAGGGCGCGGTCTTCGCCGATAAAACGCGAGACGCTGGCTTTGGACACGCCGGCGTGCCGGGCAACATCGAGCATGGTCACGCGGCTGCGTTGGGCGGCGGAAAAAGTGTTCACGGTCATCGACCTTCTATTTTTATTGGAATGACTGAAACCGGTTTCAGGAAACCACTAAAGTACGAAAGTCGTCAAGAAGTTGTAGGACACCGTCGGATGGCCGGCGTGCTCAGATCCACACACTCAGCCATGTCGCACTCAACAATAACAACGCCATGCCACGGTTGAGCCGCTGCATCGCCAGCCCCGAACCGAGCACCCGCGCAGAACCAGCGCCCAGCAAGGCCCAGACACCGAGGCAGGGGATCGAGATCAGAAAAAACACCAGAGACAGGTAGATCACCTGGCTCTGGCGCTCAACGCCATTACCGGCGAACACGCTGACCACCGCCAGGGCCATCATCCAGGTTTTGGGGTTGACCACTTGCAGACCGGCGGCGCCCATCAGGCCCAAGGGTTTCTGGCTGGCGTCCACTTCGACACCTTGGGGCGGTGCGCGGTAAATTTTCCAGGCCAGGTAGCTCAGCCACGCCACCCCGGCCCATTGCATGACGGCTTGCAGCTTGGGGGCCTGTGTCAGCGACTGGCCGACCCCCGAACCCACCACCAGCACAAGCCCCGCCGCGCCGGCGCATGCGCCGAGAATGATCGGCAGCGCGGCTTTGATGCCGTAACGCGCGCTGTTGCTCAGCACCAGGATATTGGTGGGCCCCGGGGTGATGGACGCGACAAAGGCAAACAGCATGAACGGCAGCAAGGTGGACAACATGGCAAGTGACTCCGATAAACCCGATAAAGGCGTCGATGTTCACCAGTTGGGGCGTTATCTGTCTGGAAGAATTGTGCAGCGCTTGCGGTACGCCGCCGGTGTCAGGCCATAGGCGCGCACAAACCAGCGGCCCAGGTGGCTTTGGTCGGCAAAGCCCAGGGTAATCGCCACATCGGCCGGCAGTTCACCCTTGGCCAACAAGTGCCGCGCACGCGCCAGGCGCAGTTGAACCAGATAAGCATGGGGCGGCAGGCCGAACGCGCTTTTGAAGGCGCGGCTCAAGCGAAAGCGGTCAACGCCACAGGCCAGTGCCAGCTCGTCCATGCCCACGTCGTGGTGCAGATGGGCATGCAGGTATTCCCGGGCCTTGTGCGCCACCCATGGCAGGCGCGGGTCCTCTCCATAGCGTCGGCGCCAGTGCAATTGGCCGGTGAGGCGTTCGAGCAATTGATCCATAGCGCGCTGACGCACGATACGCAGTTCGCCGCTATGCAGGGTGCGGAAGGCCTGGCTGGTGGCGAGGGCCAGGCGCGGATCGTCGGCCAAGGTGCTGGCAAACCCCAGCTGGCTGTTGATCGGTGCTTCTTCGAACACCGCGCTGACTTCCCGTGTCAGCCATTGCGGGTCGAGGTAGAGCATGTGGTAGGTGAACCCGTCCGCCGTGGGCGCGTCGCCGTCATGCAGCTCGCCGGGCTCCACCAGGAACACCTGGCCCGGCACGCTGTTGTGACGGGCGCGGCGGCAATTGAATTGCTGCACGCCTTGCTCGGTGACGCCGATCAAGTAGCTGTCATGCCAGTGGGGGTCATAGGCGTGGCCCTCGAAATGCGCGCGCAGCGTTTCGATGCCGGTGTCGGCGTCCTGGGCCAGGTCGATCCAATTGTGCGCGGCCATATCCCCCTCGGCGACGATAAAACCCCATTAGCGCCCCTCGCGGTGTGAGCGTCTAGAAGGTTTGTGCAGCCTAGCCGAAGAGGCCGGCGGCGATGTTGATCGAAAACCCCAGGATCGCCGTGTTGAACAAGAAACCGATCAGCGATTGCCCCAACACCACTTTGCGCATGCCTCGGGTCGCCACGCCCACGTCGGAGGTTTGTACGGCCACGCCGATGGTGAAGGAGAAGTACAGAAAGTCCCAGTAGTTGGGCGTGAGCAAGCCCTCGGCAAAGCGCAACGCCGGCTCCTTGCCGGTCCAGGTGTAATACAGGCGGGCGTAATGCACGCTGAAAATCACCCCGATCAGCAACCACGAGCCGATCACTGTCAACCCGGTAAACCCGTAGTGCAGCAGGCGCTCCGAGGTGGCCAGGTCTTTGCTGCCTACCAGCTCGAACGTGATGGTGGCCAGACTGGCGATGGCGGCGATGCACACCGTGAACAGCACCAGCCCGGCGTTCTCGTCCTCTACCTCGGCGATGCGCTTGACGTCCTCGGCCTTGGCTCGGCTGGTCAACCACAGCATCAGCAGCAGGTAGGTCCACACCCCGGCGTTCCAGCCAATCAGGATTTTGCTGACCAGGCTGTCGGCTGGCGCCAGGATGCCTACGGCAAGGCCAAGGACGGCGGCGGCGGAGAGACGCGGATGGGTGCGGGCAAGGAAGGGCATGGCGCTCACGATTCGGGGGAATAGTGAGCAACATAGGTTGAGCAGCTGCAGGCTGCAAGCTTCAAGCGGCAAGCTGAAGCAAGGGTGCTCTGGCTGGCCGCTTGAAGCTGACAGTCAGCGACTGCGCTTGCGCACCAGCTTCATCACCACCACAAAGAACACCGGCACAAACACCACCGCCAATGTCGCAGTGATCATGCCGCCGATCACCCCTGTACCAATCGCCTGCTGGCTCGCCGAGCTGGCCCCGGTGGCAATCGCCAGCGGCACCACGCCGAGGATAAAGGCCAGCGAGGTCATGATGATCGGCCGCAACCGCAGGCGCGCGGCCTTGAGGGTGGCGTCGATCAGGTCTTCGCCCTGGTCATACAGGTCCTTGGCGAATTCGATGATCAGGATCGCGTTCTTCGCCGACAGGCCGATGATGGTGATCAGGCCCACCTTGAAAAACACATCGTTGGGCATGCCGCGCAAGCTCACCGCCAGTACCGCGCCGAGCACGCCCAGCGGCACGACCAGCAATACCGAGGTCGGGATCGACCAGCTTTCATACAGCGCCGCCAGGCACAGGAACACGATCAGCAGCGACAGCCCCAGCAGTATCGGCGCCTGTGAGCCGGACAAGCGTTCCTGCAGCGACAGGCCGGTCCATTCCTGGCCCAGGCCCGCCGGGAGTTGGCCGACCAGGCGCTGGATCTCGGTCATCGCTTCACCGGTGCTGTAGCCTGGCGCTGCCTCGCCGGAAATCGCAATGGCCGGGTAGCCGTTGTAGCGCGTCAACTGCGCCGGGCCTTGGGTCCATTTGGCCTGCACGAAGGCGGACAGTGGCACCATCTTGCCGGCGTCGTTGCGTACGTGGATCTTCAGCAGGTCCTCGACCTGGCTGCGCCGGTCGCCTTCGGCTTGCACCACTACGCGCTGCATGCGGCCTTGGTTGGGGAAGTCGTTGACATAGGCCGAGCCAATCGCCGACGACAGCACATTGCCCACCTCGGCGAAGGACACCCCCAGTGCGTTGGCTTGTTTGCGGTCGACTTCCAACTGCACCTGGGGCGCCTCGGCCAGGGCGCTTTCGCGCACATTGGCCAGGATCGGGCTTTTCTCCGCCAGGGCCAGCAGTTCGGTGCGCGCCGCCATCAATGCCGCATGGCCGACGCCGCCGCGATCCTGTAGGCGGAACTCGAAACCGCTGGAGGTGCCCAGGCCATCCACGGGCGGCGGCAGGACCGAGTAGGCAATCGCATCTTTAAGCTCGCTGAACGCGCCATTGGCACGCTCGGCAATCGCGGCGGCGGCATCCTCGCTGCTGCGCTCCGACCAGTCCTTGAGCGTGGTAAACGCCAGCGCTGCGTTCTGCCCGGAGCCGGAGAAACTGAAGCCCATAATCATGGTGGTATCGCCCACCCCCGGCTCGCCGGCGTTGTGCGCTTCGATCTGCTCGGCCACCTGCACCGTGCGGTTCTTGCTGGCGCCCGGCGGCAGTTGGATATCGGTGATGGTGTAACCCTGGTCTTCCACCGGTAGGAACGAGGAGGGCAGCCGCGTGAACAATAGCCCCAGGCCCGCCAGCAGCACCAGATAGATCAGCAGGTAGCGGCCGCTGCGCTTGAGGGCGTAGGCCACCCAGCCGGTATAGCGCTCGGTGAGCCGCTCGAAACGCTGGTTGAACCAACCGAAGAAGCCGCCTTTGGCATGGTGCTCGCCCTTGGCGATCGGCTTGAGCAAGGTGGCGCACAGGGCCGGGGTCAAGGTCAGGGCGAGAAACGCCGAGAACAGAATCGAGGTGGCCATCGACAGTGAAAATTGCTGATAGATCACCCCCACGGACCCGGCCATGAACGCCATCGGCAGGAACACCGCCACCAGCACCAGGGTAATGCCGATGATCGCGCCGGTGATCTGCCCCATGGCCTTGCGCGTCGCTTCCTTGGGCGGCAGGCCCTCGGTGACCATGATCCGTTCGACGTTCTCCACCACCACGATGGCATCGTCCACCAGGATACCGATGGCCAACACCATGCCGAACATGGTCAGCACGTTGATGGAGAAACCCAGCAGCAACATGGTGGCGAAGGTGCCCATCAGCGCGATCGGCACCACCAGGGTCGGGATCAACGTGTAGCGCACGTTCTGCAGGAACAGGAACATCACCGCGAACACCAGCGCCATGGCCTCCAGCAGGGTGTAGACCACCTTGGTGATCGAGACTTCGACGAAAGGCGAGGTGTCGTACGGAATCTTGTATTCCACATTGGCCGGGAAATAGCGCGACAGCTCGTCCATCTTCGCCCGCACCAGGGTCGCGGTATTCAGCGCATTGGCGCCCGGTGACAGTTGCACACTGACGGCGGTGGAGGGCTTGCCGTTCAGGCGCGTGGAGAACTGGTATTCCTGGCTGCCGATTTCCACCCGCGCCACATCGCCGATGCGCACGGTGGAACCGTCCGGGTTGGCCTTTAGCACGATGTCGGCGAATTCCGCCGGGGTCGACAACTGGCCTTTGACCAGGATCGCGGCGGTGATTTCCTGGGTATTGGTGCCCGGCAAGTCACCGATGCTGCCGGCCGAGACCTGGGCGTTCTGCGCAGCAATGGCGGCATTCACGTCGGCCGGGGTGAGGTTGAAACCGATCAGCTTCTGCGGGTCGATCCAGATGCGCATGGCGCGCTCGGCCCCGTACAGCTGGGCCTTGCCCACCCCGTCCAGGCGCTTGAGTTCGTTCATCACGTTGCGCGCCAGGTAATCGCTGAGCGCAACGTCATCGAGCTTGCCGTCGTTGGAGGTGAGGGTCACCAGCAGCAGGAAGCCCGCGGAGACTTTTTCCACCTGCAGACCCTGCTGAGTCACGGCCTGGGGCAAGCGCGGCTCCACGGCTTTGAGGCGGTTCTGCACATCCACCTGGGCCATCTCCGGGTTGGTGCCGGGTTGGAAGGTGGCCGTGATCGTCGCCGACCCCAGGCTGCTCTGGGACTCGAAATACAACAGGTGATCGGCGCCGTTGAGTTCCTGCTCGATCAGGCTTACGACGCTCTCATCCAGGGTCTGCGCCGAGGCACCGGGGTACACCGCGTAAATTTCGACTTTCGGCGGCGCAACGTTCGGGTATTGCGCCACCGGCAGCTGGGGGATGGCCAACAGGCCGGCCAACAGAATGAACAGCGCTACCACCCAGGCGAAGATCGGGCGGTCGATAAAGAACTGCGGCATGCTCAGGAATCCTTGTTGGTCAGCTTGGCTGGGCTGTCGTCCACCTGGACTTTCTCACCGGGCCGCGCGTGTTGCAGGCCCTCCACGATGATGCGGTCACCGGGTTTGAGGCCATGGCTGACCACCCAGCGATCACCGATCACCGCGCCCAGCTCCACCGGTTGCTGGCTGACGGTCTGTTCGGCGTCCAGCAGTAGCACCATGGGGACGCCGGCGCTGTCGCGGGTGATGGCGCGCTGCGGCACGCTCAGGCCCTGGGTATCGACTGCCTGCTCCAGGCGTACGCGCACGAAGCTGCCGGGCAGCAGGTCGAGGTCCGGGTTGGGGAACTCGCTGCGCAGAACGATTTGCCCGGTGCCTGGGTCGACGCTGATTTCAGCGAACAGTAATTTGCCTGGCAGCGGGTAGAGGCTGCCGTCGTCCTGGATCAACGTGGCCTTGGCCTGGTCCTGACCGACCTGCTTCAGGCTGCCGGCGCGGAAGGCGCGGCGCAGGTCGTTCAGCTCGCGGGTGGATTGGGTGAGGTCGGCGTGGATCGGGTCCAGTTGCTGGATGATCGCCAGCGGTGTGGCCTCGTTCTGGCCGACCAGGGCGCCTTCGGTGACCAACGCCCGGCCGATGCGCCCTGAAATCGGCGCGGTGACGGTGGCGTAGCCGAGGTTGAGCTTGGCGCGTTCAACGGCGGCTTTATTGGCGGCGACTTCGGCGTTGGTCTGGCGCACGGCGGCGCGGGCGTTGTCGTAGTCCTGGCCGCTGATGGCGTTGCCTTCCACCAACTGGCTGTAGCGCTGCTCTTGCAGGCGCGCCTGGAACGCGTTGGCCTCGGCCTTGCTCAGGTTGGCTTTGGCGCTGTCCAGGTCGGCCTTGAAGGGGGCCGGGTCGATGCGAAACAACACGTCGCCCTGTTTGACGTCATGGCCCTCCTTGAACACCCGCTGCAGCACCACGCCGGCTACCCGCGCGCGCACTTCGGCAATGCGTGGCGCGGCGATGCGCCCGCTCAATTCGCTGCTGATGGACAGGGGCTTGGCTTGCAAGGTCTCGATGCGAACCTTGGCCAGGGGCATTTCCGGCGCTTCGACGGCCGACTGGTCACAGGCACTCAGTGCCAGCGTCAGGGCCAGCAGGCAAAACGGCGCAAACAGATTCTTCGACATGCTCTTATCCCAATAATGACTGGCGCATCCTAAAGTCACCGGCGCCTCGGTGCTGTGAAGCTGTGTAGCAGGTGTGTGAAGAAATGTAAGGTGCGGCGCGCGAGGCACCGAGGGCGTATATCCTTGCACAATCTTGCAACCACTAAGTATCCAATGCAGGAGGGCGTTTGCACCCTCCGGCATTGGGTGTGTGTACGACACATCACTGTATTTTCTGGAAACACCTTCATGCCCAACATCCTCCTGGTCGAAGACGACGCCGCGCTCTCCGAGCTGATTGCCAGCTACCTGGAGCGCAACGGCTACCACGTCAACGTGCTCAGCCGTGGCGATCTGGTGCAGGAACGCGCGCGCCGTGATCCCCCGGACCTGGTAATCCTCGACCTGATGCTGCCCGGGCTTGATGGCCTGCAGGTGTGCCGCCTGCTGCGCGCCGACTCGGCCTGTCTGCCGATCCTGATGCTCACCGCCCGCGACGACAGCCACGATCAGGTACTTGGCCTGGAAATGGGCGCCGATGACTACGTCACCAAACCCTGCGAACCCCGCGTGCTGCTGGCACGGGTGCGCACCTTGCTGCGCCGCAGCAGTTTGTCCGAACCCCAGGTGGCCAACGATCAGATCCTGATGGGCAACCTGTGCATCGACCTGTCGGAGCGCACCGTGACCTGGCGCGACCAGGCCGTGGAGCTGTCCAGCGGCGAATACAACCTGCTGGTGGTGCTGGCGCGGCACGCCGGCGAAGTGCTCAGCCGCGACCAGATCCTGCAGCGCCTGCGCGGTATTGAGTTCAACGGCACCGATCGCTCGGTGGACGTGGCCATCTCCAAGCTGCGGCGCAAGTTCGACGACCATGCCGGCGAAGCGCGCAAGATCAAAACGGTATGGGGCAAGGGTTACTTGTTCAGCCGTTCCGAGTGGGAATGCTGACCCATGTTGCGCGTGCTGATTCGCCTCTTTTTGATCACTATCGTTACCTATAGCGCCGCGATCTACCTGATTCCCAAGCTGGTGATCCAACTGTTCGAACACCGCTACCTGAATTACAACATCGAGCAGACCCGCGGCCAGCAACACCTGATCGTCAAGCAATACCAGCGCGCGCCGGTGGAGCGTTGGTCTCAGGTAACCGAGCAACTGGGGCGGGAGTTTGCGCCGCTGCATGTGCAACTGCTGCTGCGTCAGGACGCCAGTTATACCCTCGAAGAAGCGCGCTTGCTGGAGCAGGGCAAACCGGTGGTGCGCCTGGGCGAGTGGGGCTGGATGGAAGAGATCAGCTCGCCGATCAACGATCAGTTTGTGGTCAAGCTGACCATCCCGCCGGACCCGCTGGACATGAACTTGCTGTACTGGGCCATCAACGTGTTGATTGTCGCCGCGCTGCTGGTGTGCCTGCTGACCTGGCTGCGCCCGCACTGGCGCGACCTTGAGCGCTTGAAAAGCACCGCCGCGCAGTTGGGCCAGGGCAATCTGACAGAGCGCACGGGAATCTCGGCCCGTTCCAGTATCGGCAGCCTGGCCGCGGTGTTCGACACCATGGCCGACGACATCGAGCACCTGCTCAACCAGCAGCGCGACCTGCTCAACGCGGTCTCCCATGAACTGCGCACGCCCCTCACGCGTCTGGACTTCGGCCTGGCCCTGGCGCTGTCCGAAGACCTGCCCCAGGCCAGCCGCGAACGTCTGCAGGGTTTGGTGGCGCATATCCGCGAGCTGGACGAGTTGGTGCTGGAATTGTTGTCCTACAGCCGTTTGCAGAACCCGTCGCAACTGCCGGAGCGGGTGGACGTGGTGCTCGATGAATTTATCGACAGCGTGCTAGGCAGCGTCGATGACGAACTGGAAAACCCCGAGATCGTCATCGATGTGGCGCTCGATTGTGCCGTCGAGCGCTTCAGTCTCGACCCACGCCTCACCGCCCGCGCGTTGCAGAACCTGCTGCGCAACGCCACGCGCTACTGCGAAAAACGCATCCAGGTGGGCGTCAAGGTGTGCCCCAAGGGCTGTGAGATCTGGGTAGACGATGACGGCATCGGCATTCCGCTGGAGCAGCGCGAGCGCATCTTCGAACCCTTCTACCGTCTCGACCGCAGCCGCGACCGTGCCACTGGCGGCTTTGGTCTGGGCCTGGCGATCAGCCGGCGTGCGCTGGAGGCTCAGGGCGGGACGTTGACCGCCCAGGCTTCACCGCTGGGCGGCGCGCGGTTTCGGGTGTGGTTGCCCAGCAGCGCGAGCTGATCGGCCTGCAAGCAGGCGGGCAAAAGAGCATACTGTGGCCCCGTTTTACCCGAGGAGAGATTGACCATGACCGCCGTTCACGCGTCTGCTCAACTAGGTTTCTCAACCCAGGCCGCCACTTACGCCCAGGGGCGGCCAGATTACCCCCGCCAGCTCACGGGCTGGCTCAGCGAGACGCTGGGGGTTACCGGCCAGTCGACGGTGGTCGACCTAGGCGCCGGCACCGGCAAGTTCACCCGCTTGCTCAGTAGCCTGGCGCCGACGCTTATCGCCGTGGAACCCGTGGCGCAGATGGGCGAGCAACTGCTCAAGGCATTGCCCGGTGTACGTCTGGTTTCCGGTACCGCCGACGCCATGCCCCTGGACACTGCAAGTGCCGACGTCGTCGTGTGCGCGCAGGCCTTCCACTGGTTCGCCACACAGGCGGCATTGGCGCAAATTCACCGTGTTCTCAAGCCCGATGGGCGCCTGGGCCTGGTGTGGAATGTGCGCGACGAGTCGGTGGACTGGGTGGCGGCGATCACCGAGATCATCACGCCTTATGAAGGCGACACACCACGGTTCCATACCGGCCGTTGGCGTGATGCCTTTCGCGGCAAGTATTTTTCCATGCCTGAACTGACCTGTTTTGCTTACCAGCACGTAGGCAGCCCCCAGGAAGTGATCATTGATCGCTTCCTCTCGGTGAGTTTCATCGCGGCGCTGCCGGACACGCAAAAGGCCAGCGTCACCGCGCAACTGCACACCTTGATCGACACCCATCCCGACCTGCGCGGGCGCGAGACCGTAGCGTTTCCTTACCAGACACAGGCCTACGTGTGTCGCCGGCTGGCGTAAAAGGCATAAAGTCAGATCATATTGGTATAAGTGGTTATAAGAAAAATCGCTATCCTGCGGCCAGTAATTTATATGGCCGCAGGTAGCTGTTAATGGAAGTGGGTAACTTTGGTTTTGTCATTGCCGGCCTGATCGTGGGTTTTATCGTCGGTATGACCGGCGTCGGCGGCGGTTCTTTGATGACGCCGATCCTGTTGTGGTTCGGTATCAACCCGGCCACGGCCGTGGGCACCGACCTGCTGTACGCCGCTATCACCAAGTCCGGCGGCGTGCTGGTGCACAGCAAGAACAAGAACATCGACTGGACCATCACCGGCTGGCTCACCCTCGGCAGTGTGCCCGCCGTGCTCCTGACCCTGTGGTTCCTGGCCACTTTGCACACCGACCCCAGCGCAATGAACGCGGTGATCAAGCAGGCCCTCGGCGTGGTGCTGCTGCTGACCGCTTTGGCGATTCTGTTCAAGAAAACCCTGTTGGCTTTCGCCCAGCGTCATGCCGGCGACAGCTACCACATGAACCCGCGCAACTTGAATGCCTTGACCGTGCTTACCGGCGCGATCCTCGGCACCATGGTCGCCCTGACCTCCATCGGCGCCGGCGCCCTGGGCACCGTGGCGCTGTTTATCCTCTATCCGTTCCTGGCCACGCGCCGACTGGTGGGCACCGAAATCGCCCACGCCGTGCCGCTGACCCTGGTGGCGGGCCTGGGTCATGCCGGTATGGGCAATATGGACTGGCACCTGCTGGGCTTTCTGCTGATGGGCTCGCTGCCGGGGATTTATATCGGCAGCCACATGACCGGCAAGATCCCGGACGGTGTATTGCGCCCGTGCCTGGCGGTTATGTTGATGGCCGTCGGTTACAAATTGGCGTTCTGAGGTGGGAGGGGCAAGCGCCTCCCACAGGGTTCGGCTCATTCTGTTTTAGTCTTTCGCCGGGCCATTGCCGATCTGCCAAACGAACGGCGGTTCGGTGCCATTGATCACCCAATCCCCCACAATCCGCGCCTTGTAGATCACCGGGTTGTGCGAGGACACGGTCCGCGCGTTGCGCCAATGCCGGTCCAAACCCTTGCCTTGGCGCACATCCGAAGCTCCCAGCGCATTGAACAGTTCGCTGGTGGCCCGCTGAATCAATTCCGACACCACCACCTGCGCCGTGGCCGATTCGATTTCGGCCGCCACATTGGCCTCGCGCTCGGCCACTTCATCCCCGCCGAACCGCGCCAGGTACGCTCGTTGCGCCGGCTCCGCAGCCTTCAACGCGCTGGCTTCGGCGGCATACACCAGGGCGGCGACTTCGCCCACCACCTGCTGAATCTGCGCGTCCTGGCTGACATGGGCGGCATTGCCGTGGCTGTAGATACGCTTGCGGCTGCGTACGTGCTGCGCCACGTCCTTGAGCGCGGCGCGGCCGATCCCGGCGAGACTGGCCAGCAACACCAGTTGATAGAACGCCGTCTGGTATTTGAAGCGGGTGGCAAAGTCGATGAGGTTTTCCGCCTCCACCACGGCATTGGTAAAGCGCGACGTGCCGCTGCCGGTGGTGCGTTGGCCAAAGCCGTCCCAGTCATCGCTGTGCACCACCCCAGGCTGGCGCGCGCGGGTGGCGGCAATCACGTCGCCGCCGGTGTCGCTGCGTTGGGCGTACACGTCAATCCAGTCGGCGAAAATGCTGCCGGTGCTGTAGAACTTCTCGCCATTGAGCGCCCACTGATCACCGTTCGGTGTGACTTGGGTGATCACCTCGCCGATGGCCACTGCGCCGATTTCGGTCCAGGCGCAGCCGACGATGTCGCCGTCGACGAAGCGCTTGAACCACAGGTCACGGCCGGCGCCGGGCGCGGCATTCAGGCGGTCTTCGACAAAGGCGAAGTGCCCGCGCAGGGCCTGGGGCACGTTGGAGTCGGCTTCGGCCAGCTCGATCAGCAGCGCGAACAACTGCGGCAGCGAGGCGCCGCCGCCCCCGTATTCCACCGGCACGCGTAGGGCGCCAAAGCCGGCCTCTTTAAGCCATTGGATCGGCGCGTGGGGCAGGGTGCGGGTGTTTTCCCGTTCCAGCGCGCCCTCGGCGATGCGTTGGAAAATCGGGCGAAAGCGCGCCGCCAGGGCGGCATAGTCGGCGCCGGTAGCCAACGGATTGATGATGTGGTGTTCGGTCATGGGACGGTTCCTGGGCAGTGATCGGTGCAAGGGCAATTGCACACTCCGTGCCGGGCGCCGAGCCCAGTGTTTATGGGGATTGAAGGGTTAGAACTGTTGCCCTGGCAACAGCGATCCGACAAAACGGCGCGAAGCCCGACACTGGCCGCCAAGGGGGCCCCGCCCGTAATATCCCGCGCAACCGCCCTGGCTCGGGGGCTTTGCCCAGGCTGGCACGCTTGCTGCTCAACCCTTCGGTACATCCCTTTTGTGCGAGGTACCGTTCGATGAGTCAGCAAGCCGTGAAATTTGCCTATTGGGTGCCCAACGTCAGCGGTGGGCTGGTGGTCAGCAAGATCGAGCAACGCACCCACTGGGGCATCGACTACAACCGCAAACTGGCGCAACTGGCCGAGGCGGCCGGCTTCGAGTACGGCCTGACCCAGATCCGCTTCACCGCCGGTTACGGCGCCGAGAACCAACATGAGTCCGTGGCGTTCAGCCATGCCCTGCTGGCCGCCACCACCCGACTCAAGGTTATCGCCGCGATCCTGCCCGGGCCCTGGCAGCCGGCGCTGGCGGCCAAGCAACTGGCGACCATCGACCAGCTCACCAACGGCCGCATCGCGGTGAATATCGTCAGCGGCTGGTTCAAGGGCGAGTTTCAGGCCATCGGCGAGCCTTGGCTGGAGCACGATGAGCGCTATCGCCGCTCCGAAGAATTCATCCGTGCGCTCAAAGGCATCTGGACCCAGGACGATTTCACCTTCAAGGGCGACTTCTACCGCTTCAACAACTACACCCTCAAACCCAAGCCGCTCGGCCGGCCGGAAGTGTTCCAGGGCGGCAGCTCGCGGGCCGCGCGGGATATGGCCGCGCGGGTGTCGGATTGGTATTTCACCAATGGCAACACCCCGGAAGGTATCAAGGCCCAGGTCGATGACATCCGCGCCAAGGCTGCGGCGAACAACCATTCGGTCAAGATCGGCGTGAATGCCTTTGTGATTGCCCGCGATACAGAGGAAGAAGCCCGCGCCGTGCTGGCCGAAATCATCGACAAAGCCGACCCGCAAGCGGTGAACGCCTTTGGTGACGCCGCCAAACAAGCCGGCAAGGCCTCGCCCGAAGGCGAGGGCAACTGGGCCAAGTCCAGTTTTGAAGACCTGGTGCAGTATAACGACGGCTTCAAGACCAACCTGATCGGCACGCCGCAACAAATCGCCGAACGCATCGTCGCCCTCAAGGCCGTGGGCGTGGACCTGGTGCTGGCGGGCTTTCTGCACTTCCAGGAAGAAGTGGAGTACTTCGGCAAGCGGGTATTGCCGCTGGTGCGCGAATTGGAGGCCAAGGCAGGGATCAGGCAGGTGGCATGAGGACCAATGGGGCCGCTTCGCAGCCCAGCGCGGGGCAAGCCCGCTCACCACATGGCTGGGTGTCAGCCTCTGAGAGTTGTGTAGGCATCGCCGATGAGCATCGGTATCTACACATCTCCGGTAGAAACATCACCTGAGCACATGAGCTTTTTGTGGTGAGCGGGCTTGCCCCGCGCCGGGACGCGCAGCGGCCCTTTCTCCAGTCGCTGCGGTGTGCCTGGAATAAACGGTCGTCAGGTTTGGGGCCGCTTCGCAGCCCAGCGCAGGGCAAGCCTGCTCAACACAGGGTGGGTGTCAGCCTCTGAGAGTTGTGTAGGCATCCCCAATGAGCATCGGTATCTACATATCTCCGGTAGAAACATAACCTGAGCATATGAGCTTTTTGTGGTGAGCGGGCTGGCCCCGCGCCGGGCCGCGCAGCGGCCCTTTCTCCAGACGCTGCGGTGTGCCTGGCATAAACGGTTGTCAGGTCTTGGGGCCGCTTCGCAGCCCAGCGC
>NZ_JAEILC010000113.1:20869-77460 GCF_016307435.1 Pseudomonas sp. S4_EA_1b
GCAGGGCAAGCCTGCTCGCCACATGGCTGGGTTTCAGCCTCTGAGAGTGGGCGGTCGCTGGAGGGTCAGGACTTCGTAGCCGTCGGCCGTCACCGCCACGGTGTGTTCCCATTGCGCCGACAGGCTGTTGTCTTTGGTGACGACCGTCCAGCCGTCCTTGAGGCTGCGCACTTTGGCGCTGCCCTGGTTGAGCATCGGTTCGACGGTAAACACCATACCTTCGCGTAGCTCCAGCCCGGTGCCGGGGCGGCCGAAGTGCAGAATCTGTGGTTCTTCGTGCATCTGCCGGCCGATGCCATGGCCGCAGTATTCGCGCACCACACTGTAGCCATTGGCTTGGGCGTGGCTTTGGATGGCATGGCCGATATCGCCCAGGCGCGCCCCAGGTTTGACCTGGCGGATACCGGCCCACATTGCCTCGAAGGTCATCTCCACCAGGCGCTGGGCTTTGGGCGCGACAGTGCCGATCATATACATCTTGCTGGCGTCGGCGATAAAGCCGCCTTTTTCCAGGGTGATGTCGATATTGACGATGTCGCCGTCCTTGAGCACGTCCTTGGCGCTGGGCATGCCGTGGCACACCACTTCGTTGATTGAGGTATTAATGCTGAACGGGTAGTCGTACTGGCCGAGGCTGGCGGGGCGGGCCTGCAAGTCGTTGCGGATAAACGCTTCGACGGCGACGTCCAGCTCCAGGGTCGAGCGACCGGCGGCGACGAAACCGTCGAGCATGTCGAACACTTGGGCCAGCAGGCGACCGGACTCGCGCATCACGGCCAGTTGGGCGGCGGTCTTGATCATCATTCACGCCCTCGGATCAATTCGGGTTTGTCCAGCAACAGTTTGTTGATTAAGTCGTTGTAGGTCAGGGTGGGGTTCAGTTCGGCGAGCAGGCCGACTTTGATCCAGAATTCGGCCTGAGCGTTGATGGAGCGGTCCATCCTCGCGCTGGCTAGGCGTAATTGTTCGTGCAGTTGGTCGGTGATCTTGACGATGCCCATGGTGTTCACTGTGTAGGGTGGATATACAAAGCGTATATGTTTCGTATATTCGGCGTAAACCCCAGCTGCAAAATCCCACAAGCCGATTGACGGGTCACACGGTAGGCGGTTAGTTTCGTTTCATGACATTTCATACCTGCCTTCGCCAGCCAAGCATTATTACCGCCATTCCTCAGTTGGCGGGATAGCGCACGGCTGTACCCAAACCCGCCCTAGAGGCGGGTTTTGTTTTTCCGTCTCCCGGGCCCAGCACACACCGCCAGGAGACACCGATGAGTACCCCCACAGCCCCCGCGACGTCCGATACACGTTTGCTTGAGCACTATGTAAAAAAGATCCTCGCCGCGCCGGTCTATGACTTGGCCGTGCGCACGCCGTTACAAGCGGCCCCGGCGCTGTCGGCGTTGCTCGGCAACCAGGTGCTGCTCAAGCGCGAAGACCTGCAGCCGACCTTTTCCTTCAAGGTGCGCGGTGCCTACAACAAATTGGTGCAACTTTGCGACGCGCAACGCGCTCAAGGGGTGATCACCGCTTCAGCGGGCAACCACGCCCAGGGCGTAGCACTGGCGGCGCGGGAACTGGGGATCAAGGCGCGGATCGTGATGCCTTGCAGCACGCCGGATTTAAAGGTGCAGGGCGTGCGCTCCCGAGGCGCCGAGGCGGTGCTGCATGGGCCGAGTTTTCCGTTTGCCCTGGCCCATGCGCTGGCCTTGGCCGAGGCCAGCGGTGGCACCTTTGTCTCGCCCTTCGACGACCCGGATGTGATCGCCGGTCAAGGCACGGTAGGGATGGAGATCCTGCGCCAGCAACAGGGCCCGCTACACGCGATCTTCGTGCCGGTGGGTGGCGGCGGGCTGATCGCGGGCATCGCGGCGTATGTCAAATACCTGCGGCCCGAGGTGCGCATCATCGGGGTCGAAGCCGAAGGCTCCAGTTGTTTGCTGGCGGCGTTACGTGCCGGCGAACGGGTGGTGTTGCCCAGCGTCGATGGGTTTGCCGACGGCACCGCGGTGGCGCAGATCGGCGCCTACGGTTTTGAAATATGCCGCGACTGGGTGGACGACGTCATCACCGTGAGCAACGACGAACTGTGCAGCGCCATCAAACTGATCTACGACGATACCCGCTCCATCACCGAGCCATCAGGCGCCTTGGCGGTGGCGGGAATGCGCAGGTTTGTCGCCAAGCGCGGAGTGCAGGGGCAGACCCTGGTAGCGGTCAATTCCGGGGCAAATATCAACTTTGATAGTTTGCGATATGTTGCTGACAGAGTGGGTGCCCAGTTAGCCGTTTAAGTGTAAACCGCCGGTTAAACGTTTAATCGATGCTATTCGCCGATATTTTAAACAGCGGCGAAAAGTTCAAGTTTTAGTTATATAAAACCCAGGGTCGCTTATGAGGAAAGGTTACAACGCAACTCGATTTTGCCGGGTACGCTTGCTCAGTGAAGGCGTCTTCCAAGGCTGGTAAGGCGTCACAGGCGTATGCCTGGCATAAACACAACAATCTGTTGGCAGTCTATAAAAAGGAGAGGTTGACCATGCTTTCGGAACTTGAATTACGCAGCATTATTGAAGGAAGTTTCCTGCCTAAACGGTGCGAATGCACCAAAGCCGAAGATGCTTCGCTGACGATCAAGGTGTATGACGACCGCGACCGTGACCGGGTGGACTTGGAAGTCAAAGGCATCAATGCAGACAAGCTCGACAGCAGTCGCGCCATTTGCAATCTGATCACCGGGTTGCGTGAAGACCTCAAGCACACCCATGCACCTGTACTGCAACGCGCCGGGTCGCGCGGCTACTACTAAGCCGTCGTCTGCGGTTGAACCACCGAAGACCTCTGGGCCTGGATTAACGCCAGGCCCAAAACGGTGGTATGTCCTTGCGCAATTCCCCCTATGCCTTCAACCCAATTGCTGGCGATACGGTAGATCCGGACCGGTCTTGGTGCAGGTTAATGCCGCTGCGCGAATGGCAAAGCCGAGCATCGCGTTAATCTGCTCGCGGCTGAGCTGTTGCAGACCCGCCACCGAATCCAATTGATGCTCCGTCAGCCAAGCAATCAATGCCGCCTGGAAGGTATCGCCGGCGCCCACTGTGTCGGCCATCACAACGTCCACCGCTGGTTGCGACCAGTTGCCATGCTGGCGACTGAATACGCTGGCGCCATCGCCGCCGCGGGTGAGGAACACCAACTGGCAACGGTGCTGCAACCAGCCCTGCAGAACGCTTTCCGGTGATTGGCCGGGGTAGAGCAGGTGCAGGTCTTCGTCGCTGACCTTGATCAAGTCGGCGTGCCTGACCAGTTCCGCTACGCGGTCGCGCCACAGTTGGATATCCGGCTGCGGGTTGAGGCGCACGTTGGGGTCGAGGCTGATCAGGCGCTTGCCGCTTTCACGCTGGACCAGGCTCAGCAGGGTGTCGCCAATCGGTTGCACCACCAGCGAGAACGAACCCACATGCAGCCCGCGCACGTTATCGCCCAGCTGCGGCAGGTGACTCACCTGCAATTGGCGGTCGGCGCAGCCTTCGCCGCGAAAGCTGTACTGCGGTGAGCCGTTGGCGCCCACGGCGACCATCGCCAGGGTGGTCGGCGCGGCGAATTCCACCAGGTAATCCTCGCTGACGCCTTCATCCCGCAGCACTTGCAGCAGGCGCCGACCAAGAAAATCGCTGGACAGCCCCCCGAACAGGCCTGCCTCGATGCCCAGGCGCCGCAGGCCCACGGCTACGTTGAACGGCGAACCGCCGGCAATCGCCGTGTAATTGACCTTCGACGCCTTGCCGCCGGCGTCTTCCTCGCTGAAGAAATCGAACAGCGCTTCACCACACACCAGATACATAATCGCTCGCTCTTAAAGGGTTGCCACGAGCTGCTGATAGCGCTCGTAAGCCTGTTGATAGGCGCTGACATGGGCTGCCACCGGCACGGTACGGCTGGCCGGGTCGACGCTCACGCATCTGTCGCAGAGGCTGGCCAGGGATTCGCCGGTCTGGCTCCACGCCGCCTGGATCGCCGCGCCCAGGGCGGCGGCTTCGCTTTGTTCGGTGCAGACCACTTCGGTGTGCATGATATCCGCGACCATCTGCCGCCACACCGGGCTTTTCGAACCGCCGCCGATCAAGCGGATGCTCTGGCTTTGTAGGCCGGTCTGGCGCAGCAGGTCGAGGCCGTAGCGCAGGCCGAAGGTCGTGCCCTCGACCACCGCGCGGCACAGGTTGGCGCGGGTCAGGTTGGTCATGGTCAGCCCATGCAGGCTGCCGGTGGCGTGGGGCAGGGCGGGTACGCGTTCGCCGTTGAGAAACGGCAGCATGCTCACGCCGTCGGCGCCGATGGGCGCGCGTTCGACCAAGGCATTGAAGGCAGGCAGGTCCAGCTCGAACAGCTCGCGGATCACCCCGGTGGCGTTGGTCAGGTTCATGGTGCAGATCAACGGCAACCAGCCGCCGCTGGACGAGCAGAACGTCGCCACCGAGGCCTGGGGGCTGACGTTGGGCTGGTCGGCAAAGGCATACACGGTGCCGGACGAGCCCAGGCTCATGGTTATCACCCCCGGCGCGATATTGCCGGTGCCGATGGCGCCCATCATATTGTCGCCACCGCCGCTGGAGACCACGGCGTTGGGGTTGATGCCCAGGCGTTCGGCGATGGCCGGCAGGATAGTGCCCACGCTTTGATCGGCCTCGATCAGCGGCGGCAGGGCCCGCTCCAGGCGGCCGCTCGGGTCGATGTGCCGTAGCAGAGCCGTATCCCATTCACGATTGCGCACATTGAAGTAACCGGTGCCCGACGCATCGCCATACTCGGCGACGGCGCGGCCGGTGAGCCAGTAGTTGAGGTAATCGTGGGGCAGCAGGATATGGGCGATGCGGGCGAAGAGGTCCGGGTGTTGTTCGCGGGTCCACAGCAGTTTGGAGACGGTGTAGCCGGGTGCAATGGCCACGCCCAGGCGTTCCAGGGAGCCACGCTCGCCGCCGAGGTGGGCCAACAAGCGGTCGTTCTCGGCGGCGGTTTCGGTATCGCACCATAGCTTGGCCGGGCGCAGCACCTGGCCGTGCTCATCCAGCAGCACCAGCCCATGCTGCTGGCCGGATACGCCAATGCCGAGGATGTCCTGGCCGTCGACGCCGGCCTGTTGCAGGGCGCGATGGGTGGCTTCGGTGAACGCGTCCAGCCATTCCTGGGTGTGCTGTTCGCGGCGGCCATTGGCAGCGCTGATCAGGGTGTGGGCCGCAGCACCTAGGCCCAGTACCTTGCCGCTGCTTGCGTCGAGGACGATAGCCTTGGTGCCCTGGGTGCCGCAGTCGATGCCGAGGAACAGGTTTTGCTGGGTCATGAGGGGGGTGCTCAGCATTATTGTTGGAAGTTAAATGCTATCCCAATGTGGGAGGGGCTTGCCCCCGATAAGGGGAGGTCAGTTGATGAATAAGTTGACTGGCCCAGCGCTATCGGGGGCAAGCTCCCTTCCACATTTCAAGCCGGTTTTTTCAGTAACTGCTGCAGGGTTTTGGTCACACCGTTATCCCGCAAGCTGACAAAACACCGTTCGAACGCTGCCACAAACGCAGGCGAATTGGGAATAGCCGTGCCGAAAATCTCTTCCACCCCCAGCAGGCGCACGCTGATCAGCGCATCGTCAGTTGCCAGGCTCTGACAGAACGCTGCGCGCGGGTCGGGAATGTTGTAGCGTGCGCCGTTCTCATCCACACCTTTGAGATACAGGGCCCAGGCGGCCACTACCAGCGCCGCGCGCTCGGTCTCGCGGCCATCGGCAATCAGACGGTTGACGGTCGGCACAGTGAACTTGGGAAACTTCGACGAGCCATCCGAACAGACCCGTTCCAACTGGTCGGCGATGGCCTGGTTGGAGAAGCGATCCACCAGGGTCTGCTTGTATTCGGTCAGGTCGATGCCCGGCACCGGCGCCAGGTTCGGTGTGACGTCCAGGTCCATATAGGCGCGCATATAGGCCACGAACAACGGGTCGTTCATGGTTTCGTGGACAAACCGGTAGCCCTTGAGAAAGCCCAGGTAGGTCAGGGCCAGGTGGCTGCCGTTGAGCAGGCCGATTTTCATTTCTTCGTAAGGGGTAACGTCATCGGTGAACTGCACGCCGACCTTTTCCCAGGCCGGTCGGCCGTTGACGAACTTGTCCTCCAGCACCCACTGCACAAACGGCTCGCACACTACCGGCCAGGCATCGTCGATGCCGTGTTCGTCATGCAGTTGCAGACGGTGCGCGGTGCTGGTCATGGGGGTGATGCGGTCGACCATGGCATTGGGGAAGCTCACATTGGCGGCGATCCAGTCATGCAGCTCGGCATCGCGCAGGGCGGCGAAGGCCAGCAGCGCCTTGCGTGTGACCGCGCCGTTGTGCGGCAGGTTATCGCAGGACATCACCGTGAAGGCGGGCGTGCCGGCGGCGCGGCGCTGGGTCAGCGCGGCGCAGATAAAGCCGAACACGGTTGTCGGCGCTTGCGGGTGTGCCAGGTCATGCTGGATCTGCGGCAGGTGCGCCATGAATTCGCCGGTGCTGTCGTCGATGCAATAGCCGCCTTCGGTGATGGTCAGCGAAACGATGCGAATCGCGGGCTCGGCCAATTTGTCGATCAGCGCCTGGGCGCCGTCTTCGGCCAGCAGCATGTCGCTGATCGAACCGATCACGCGCACTTCGGTGTCGTCGGTGTCGCCCAGTTCGTACAGGGTGAATAGAAAGTCCTGGCCGGCCAGGTCGTCGCGGGCCTTGCGGTCTTCGGCGCGCAGGCCGACGCCGCAGATGCTCCAGTCCAGGCCCTCGCCGGTGTTCATCAGCGCATCGGTGTAATACGCCTGGTGTGCGCGATGAAAGCCGCCGACGCCGATATGGGCAATACCCTGGGAGGTGCTGGCAATGGCGTAGGCCGGCACTTGGATCTCACGCGGCAGTTGGGGGAGGTTCTGTTTATTCAGCTTCATAGCGTAATACTCGCGAAATCAGGCGGCGGCGCGCAGTGGGCGGGCCACGGCGTTGCCATCGGTGTCGAACAGGTGGCAGTGCGTCGGGTCCAGGTGCAGTTGCAGCGTCTCGCCGTACTGGCTGGCCATATCGCCACGGATACGCATGGTCAACGGCTCGCCGTTGGCGGTGATGACGTGGCAGAACGTGTCGCTGCCCAGGCGCTCGCCAACATCGGCGGTCACCGTCAGGCTGGTTTGCCCCGGCGTGGCGATTTCCAGGTGCTCCGGGCGAATGCCCAGGGTCACCGCGCTGCCGACGCTCAGGCTGGCGCCGCTCAACGGCAACGTGACCAATGTCCCGGCGTCCAGCTGCACGTCGCAGTCCTGGCCGCTGACCCGGCTGACCTGGCCTTTGAGGAAGCCCATCTTCGGCGTACCCAAAAAGCCCGCCACGAACAGGTTGGCCGGCTGGTGATACAGCTCCAGGGGCGAGCCGACCTGTTCGATGCGGCCACTGTTAAGCACCACGACTTTGTCGGCCAGGGTCATTGCTTCGACCTGGTCGTGGGTCACGTAGATCATGGTCGCTTGCAGCTCTTTATGCAGGCGCGCCAGCTCCAGGCGCATCTGCACGCGCAGGGCGGCGTCGAGGTTGGACAGCGGTTCGTCGAACAGGAAGATCTTGGGGTTGCGCACAATGGCCCGGCCGATGGCCACACGCTGGCGCTGGCCGCCGGAGAGTTGCTTGGGCTTGCGCTCCAGCAGCGGGCCCAGTTCGAGGATGCGCGCCGCTTCGCTGACTTTGCTCTCCACCAGTTTCTTATCGACACCGGCCAGGTCGAGGGCGAACGACATGTTCTTGCGCACGCTCATGTGCGGGTACAAAGCATAGGTCTGGAACACCATCGCCAGGTCGCGCTTGGCCGGGGTCACTTCGGTGATGTCGCGCCCGTCCAGCTCGATGGTGCCGTCGCTCACCTCTTCCAGGCCGGCGATCAGGCGCAGCAGGGTGGATTTACCGCAGCCTGACGGGCCGACGAAGACTACGAACTCTCTGTCATTCACTTCCAGGTCGATGCCTTTGATGATCGAGAAACCTTCGAAGCCTTTTTGCAGATTCTTGATTTTCAGGTTGGCCATGACGGGCCTCCGCTAGGAATTATTATTTAACTGCGCCGAAGGACAGACCGCGCACCAACTGTTTCTGGCTGATCCAACCAAAGATCAGGATCGGCGCGCAGGCCAGGGTCGAAACGGCGGACAATTTGGCCCAGAACAAGCCTTCGGGGCTGGAGTAAGAGGCGATCAGCGCGGTCAATGGCGCGGCGCTGGACGAGGTCAGGTTCAACGACCAGAACGCTTCGTTCCAGCACAGGATCAGCGACAGCAGCACGGTGGACGCCAGGCCGCCCTTGGCAATCGGCAGCAGCACGCGGACCATTTCCTGCCACAGGCTGGCACCGTCCAAGCGCGCAGCTTCGAGGATGTCCTTGGGGATGTCTTTGAAGTAGGTGTAGACCATCCACACCACGATCGGCAGGTTGATCAGGGTGTAGATAATGATCAGCGCGATGCGCGTATCCAGCAGGCCGAAGCTTTTGGCCAGCAGGTAGATCGGCATCAGCACGCCCACCGGCGGCAGCATCTTGGTCGACAGCATCCACAGCAGCGTGCGTTTGGTGCGCTGGGTTTCGTAGAACGCCATGGAGTAGGCCGCGGGCACCGAGATCAGCAGGCACAGCGCGGTGGCGCTGAAGGAAATCAGCACCGAGTTCCATGCATAGCTGAAGTAGTTGCTGCGCTCGTTGATGTGCAGGTAGTTCTCCAGGGTCGGCGTGAAGATGAACTGCGGTGGCGTGGCGAACGCGTCGATTTCGGTCTTGAAGCTGGTGAGCACCATCCAGAAGATCGGGAAGAAAATCACGATCGCGATGGCCCAGGCCAGGGTACCGAGCAGCAGGCTTTGCAGGCGACGGGATTGTTGAAGCGTCATGGCGCGGCCCTCAAGGCTTGTCAGTCAGGTTTTTGCCGATCATCCGCACCAGGATGATCGCCGCGATATTGGCGATGACCACGGCGATCAAGCCGCCGGCCGAGGCCATGCCCACGTCGAACTGCACCAGTGCCTGGTTGTAGATCAGGTACGCGAGGTTGGTCGAGGCGTAGCCCGGGCCACCGTTGGTGGTGGTGAAGATTTCCGCGAACACCGAGAGCAAAAAGATGGTTTCGATCATCACCACTACGGCAATCGGCCGCGCCAGGTGCGGCAGGGTCAGGTGCCAGAAGATCGCGATGGCGCCGGCACCGTCCAGGCGCGCGGCTTCCTTTTGTTCCTGGTCGAGGGACTGCATGGCGGTCATCAGCAACAGGATCGCGAAGGGCAGCCATTGCCACGACACAATGATGATGATCGACAGCAACGGGTAGTGCGCCAGCCAGTCCACCGGCTCGGCGCCGAACAGTTTCCACACGGCGGCGAGCACCCCGGACACCGGGTGGAAAATCAGGTTTTTCCAGATCAGCGCGCCGACGGTGGGCATGATGAAAAACGGTGAAATCAGCAGCACCCGCACCAGGCCGCGACCGAAGAACTCACTGGCCTCCAGCAGCGCACTGATCAACACGCCGAACACCACGCTGATCAACAGCACACTGCCGACCAGCAGCAGGGTATTGGTGGCGCCGGGCAGGAAGCCGGAGTCGGTGATGAAGTAGGTGAAATTCTCCAGCCCCACGAATTCATTCTCGCCGGGGTAGAGCAGGTTGTAGCGGATCAGCGAAAAGTACAGGGTCATGCCCAGCGGCACGATCATCCATAGCAACAGTAGGGCAACCGAGGGGCTGACGAGAAACCAGCCGGGGTTGGCCAGGCGGTTTTTGGCAGGTGTATTCATGGTAATTAACGCCAGTGCGGAGCAAGGATCGGAGTGCGGTCAGTGTGGGAGGGGGCTTGCTCCCGACAGCGGAGTGTCAGTCGATTAATCAGTTGGCTGATCCACTGCTATCGGGGGCAAGCCCTCTCCCACTTTTGACGGTGGTGAGGCTCAGGTTATTTGGGGTAACCGGCCCGCTTCATTTCCCGCTCGGTGGTGGTCTGCGCCGCAGTCAATGCTGCATCAACCGTCTGCTGACCGGTCAGCGCACCGGAGAAGAACTTACCGACCTGGGTACCAATCGCCTGGAACTCAGGAATGGTCACCAGCTGGATCCCGATATACGGCACCGGTTTGAGCGTCGGCTTGGTCGGATCGGCAACTTTCAACGATTCCAGCGTGACCTTGGCGAACGGCGCAGCCTTCATGTACTCATCGCTGTAGGTCGATGTGCGCGTACCTGGCGGTACGTTGGCGATGCCATCGGTCTTGGCCACCAACTGGCTGTATTCCTTGGACGTGGCCCAACTGGTGAATACTTTGGCGGCGTCCTTGGCCTTGGAACTGGTCGGGATCGCCAGGGACCAGGAGTACAGCCACGACGTGCCTTTGTCCGTGGTTTCATGGGGCGCGAAGGTGAAACCGACGTGGTCGGCCACTTTGCTTTGGGTTTTGTCGGTGACGAACGAGCCGGCGACGCTGGCGTCGACCCAGATCGCGCACTTGCCGCTGTTGAATAGCGCAAGGTTTTCGTTGAAGCCGTTGCTGGACGCCCCCGGCGGACCGGATTTCTTCATGTTGTCGACGTAGAAATTCAGCGCGTTCTTCCATTCCGGGCCATTGAATTCAGGCTGCCATTTTTCATCGAACCAGCGCGCACCGTAGCCGTTGGCCAGGGTGGTGATCAGCGCCATATTCTCGCCCCAACCGGCTTTGCCGCGCAGGCACAGGCCGTATTGCTCTTTGCTCTTGTCGGTGAGTTTGCTGGCGAATTCGCCGATCTGGCTCCAGGTCGGGTGCTCAGGCATGGTCAGCCCGGCATCCTTGAACAGGTCGGTGCGGTAATAGGTGATCGAGCTCTCGGCATAGAACGGCAGGGCGTACAGCGAACCCTTGACGGACAAACCGTCACGCACCGAAGGGAACACATCGTCGAGGTCGTAGGACGCCGGCAAGTCCTTCATCGGCTCCAGCCAACCCTTGGCGCCCCAGAGTGCGGCTTCGTACATGCCGATGGTCAAGACATCGAACTGCCCACCCTGGGTGGCGATGTCGGTGGTCAGGCGTTGGCGCAGCACGTTTTCTTCGAGCACCACCCAGTTCAGCTTGATCTCCGGATGCTCGGCCTCGAAGGTCTTCGAGAGCTTCTGCATACGGATCATGTCGCTGTTGTTGACGGTGGCAATGGTCAGGGTCTGCGCGCCAAGGCTAACGGCGCTGAGGGTCATACATGCAGTCATACACGTAGAGGCAAGCAGAGCTTTTGCTGGGAACTTCATCGCGCACTCCATTTCCGCGCCCAGGGGCTACGGAAGGACAGTTATTGTTGTTGTGTCTTCCTACAGGGAGTCAGGAAGAGTGTGCGTTGATTACAGCCTTCAATTGGCGGTGTGACAAATCCTTGGGAACACTGGGACTGATACTTTTTTGCACTCAACAAGATCGTTCCACGCCCCGCGAGGGAACGATCAGTGCAGTACTTAACCTCTATATCAGCCAGTGAAAAATCACTCTCAGGCCAGGTTCTGCTCGGTCAAGCGTTGTACCGCCAGTCGCCGGTAATGGGACGGGGTCATGCCCTTGAGCTGTTGAAAGCGTCGATTGAAGTTGGAGATGTTATTGAAGCCCGACTCAAAGCACACATCCGTCACGGCCTTATCGCCATCGGCCAGCAGCTCGCAGGACTTGCTGATGCGCAACCGATTGACGAATTCGATAAACGTGCGCCCGGTGGCCTGTTTGAACACGCGGGAAAAGTAAGTGGGTTTCATGCCCAGGTGTTCGGCCACTTCTTCCAGCGGCAACTCCCGTGCGTAGTGGGCGAAGATGTAGTCCACCGCGCGGTTGGTGCGGTCGATGCTGTGCTCGTCGGCCGTTTGCGGTGCTGTCACCCCCGACAGCAGTTGGTAGTCGTCACACGCGCTCAACACGTCCAGCAGGATAAAGAAATGCCCCAGGCGCGCCATGCCCTGGGCGTCCTCGATGCGCTGCATCAAGGTCACGGCCTGGGCGATGGTGTGCTTGCAGCGAAACTCGATACCCGACTGCGCACGCTCCAGCAGCGGCGCGAGGTTTTTGAGTTCGGCGAAAATGTGGCTGCCCTGTTCAAGCAGTTCATCGGTGAAGTTCACCAACATGTCGCGCTTAGGCACCACTTCGTCTTCCTCCACCTGGCTGATCCAGTTGTGGGGCAGATTGGGGCCGGTGAGGAACAGGCTTTCCGGGTAGAAGTTGCCGATGTAGTCGCCGATAAACACCTTGCCGGAGCTGGCGACGATCAGGTGCAGTTCGTATTCCTTGTGGAAATGCCAGCGCACCAGCGGGCAGGGGAAGCCATGCTGGCGATAGATGATGGACAGACCGTTGTGATCGTCCATCAACTCGTAGGAAGGGTCGGTGATGCGCGTTGCTCGGGTCATGCTGCCGTCGCTTTATTGTGGTTGCTGCGTAGGATAATGCCCCCTGGCGCACCCCCTCGCCAACGTCTGTGTTTACCCGTTGCGGTTTTTCGCCTCGATCCACTGCGCCATGTACTGGGTACTCTTGTGGGCGTGGTGGCGCAACATGCTGCCGGTGAAGTTATCCCGGCGATGGGCCGTGAGGCGGCTGCGGCACTGTTGCAGGCACTCGATCAGCGCCGGGCCGTGGATCTGTTGGGCGTAACGCCGAGCCAGCAGGTGGCGCCCGTGTTCCTGTGCCTTCGTCCAACGGTCGCGGTCCTGATACAAAGCCACGGCGGCAGCGGCCAGGGCGTCGGCGTCTGCCGCGATGGCTCCCGGCCAGGGCTGTTCATCGCCCATGGCTTCGGCGCCGATCGGTGTGGTGACATTCGGCGTGCCGCACAGCATGGCATCGGCCAGCTTGCCCTTGATTCCGGCGCCAAAGCGCAACGGCGCCAAGCAGATACGCGCGGCGCTCATCACGCGCAGGGCATCCTCGGCCCAGTTCATGACATGAAAGCCCTGGGCCGGGTTGTGCAGGGCGGTGGCCTTGGGCGGCGTATAAGCCCCGTAGATATGCAGCTGGGCCCCTGGCAGTTGCTGGCGGATGCGTGGCCACAGGCTGTTCTTCATCCACAGCACCGCATCCCAGTTGGGCGCATGGCGGAAGTTGCCGATGCTGAGGAAGTGTGCACGCTCCTCAAACGACGCGAACGCCTCGCTCGGCGGCGTCAGCATCAGCGGGCACCAGTGGAGCAGGGCGGCCGGCACCTTGAATTGTTCGGTGAGCAGGCGGATTTCCACATCGGAAATCATCAGGCTGATATCACAACGGTAAATTGCTGCGATCTCGCGCTTGGCCAGGTCGGTGTTGGCCATGTGCTGGAATTCTTCGGTCAAGGCCGGGGCGAACAGCGCGGTGAAGTCATCGCTATCGGGCTCGATTTTGAGGTGTTCCTTTAGGCGCTGATGGCGGGCGTCGCGCAGGCTTTGCAGGTCGGAGGTTTCCAGCACGCGCAGGGCATTCGGGCAGTGTTTTTCGACGCGCCAACCGAACTGTTCTTCCATCATGAAACGGTCGAACAGCACGATATCCGGGGCCAGTTCGCGGACAAAGTCATCGAAACTGCTGTTATTCAGCTCGATGGCGCACTCGGCGATACCCAGCGCCGCCAGGTCGGCCTTATGTTCGCCGAGCGCGGCGGGGCTGCTGAAGGTGATGTCCCAACCTTGTGTCAGAAAAGTTTCGAGAATCTGCATCATATGCCCGCCCGCGGCCGAGGAGCGCGGCTCCGGCCAGACGTAACCAATGACCAGGACTCGGGTAGCAGGCGGCTTCATCGACAACGGTTTCCTTGCAGGGCAGGGCGAAAGGCGCGCAATTAAACCACAACCGGCGACATGACAATTTGTGTCTGGCGGTAGGTGGACATCGTACTTTGTGGTTAACTTCCGCCTCTCGCATTCGTTTAAACCAAACCCAGCATAAGGATTCCGTTCATGGCTCAAGTCACCCTCAAAGGCAACCCTGTCCAGGTTGAAGGCGAACTGCCGAAAGTTGGCGCCAAGGCCCACGACTTCACCCTGACCGCCGGCGATCTGTCGGACGCAACCCTGGCGACCTACGCCGGCAAGCGCAAAGTGCTGAATATCTTCCCAAGCGTCGACACCCCAACCTGCGCCACTTCGGTGCGTAAGTTCAACGCTCAGGCCAGCTCGCTGAACAACGCCGTGGTGCTGTGCATCTCCACCGACCTGCCATTCGCCCAGGCGCGCTTCTGCGGTGCCGAAGGCCTGGAAAACGTGAAAAGCCTGTCGGACTTCCGTGATTCGGATTTCGCGGTTGATTACGGTGTTTCCATCGCCGACGGCCCGCTCAAAGGCTTGACCGCCCGCGCGGTGGTCGTGCTGGACGAGAACGACACCGTGCTGCACAGCGAGCTGGTATCGGAAATCGGCCAGGAGCCGAACTACGAAGCTGCCCTGGCAGTATTGAAGTAACTGTTTCGGCGCATTGCTGTCGTTTTGCAGTAACACGCTTGATACATGATTGCGGCCTGGCCTAGTCCAGGCCGTTTTCATTTGTGCTTCAAATGCTTAGCTGGAATAGGCCGATGGACTAAGATCCTCAAGTCACATGTTGTAAGCCCAAGGTAAATAGCCGGTAAAGGCGCTTTTCTAAATGCGCCCCAGTGCTTATCTTTCAGCCTCCCAAAGAAGAAGCTCTCGCGCCCAATGGTTGATCACTCCATGCAATCCTCCCCCCGTCACTCCCGTCGCTGGCTGTTTGGCCTGCTTGTGCTGCTGGTTATCGCCGGCCTGTGCTGGAAATTCTGGCCAAGCGGCGCGGCCCATAAAGACGCGCCGGCCGGGCACACCGGCAAAACCGGTATGGCGCGCCCGGGCTTCGGCGGCTCTACCGGCCCGGTGCCGGTGCGTGTGGCGCCGGTGATGCAGGGGGAATTCCCGGTCTACTACAAGGCGCTGGGCACGGTTACCGCGCTCAATACCATCAATGTGCGCAGCCGAGTGGGCGGGGAGCTGGTGAAAATAGCCTTTGAAGAAGGGCAAATGGTCAAGGCCGGCGATCTGCTCGCCGAGATCGACCCGCGCAGCTACCAGAACGCCTTGCTCCAAGCCCAGGGCACCTTGCTGCAGAACCAGGCCCAGTTGAAGAACGCCCAGGTCGACGTGCAGCGCTATCGTGACCTGTATGCCCAGGACAGCATCGCCAAACAGACCCTGGACACCGCCGAAGCGCTGGTCCTGCAATACCAGGGCACGGTCAAGACAAACCAGGGTGCGGTGGATGACGCCAAGCTCAACCTCGAATTCACCAAGATCCGCGCGCCCATCAGTGGCCGTGTGGGCTTGCGCCAGCTTGATGTGGGTAACCTGGTGGCGGCCAACGACACCACCGCCCTGGCTGTGATCACCCAGACCCAGCCGATCAGCGTGGCCTTCACCTTGCCGGAAAACACCCTGGACACGGTCCTGACCCGTTACCACGCCGGCAATAAATTGCCTGTGGAAGCCTGGGACCGTGGCGATGCGAAAATTCAGGCCACCGGCGTACTGCAAAGCCTGGATAACCAGATCGACGTCACCACGGGCACCCTGAAATTCAAGGCGCGCTTCGATAACAAGGACCAGGCGCTGTTCCCCAACCAGTTCGTCAATGTGCACCTGCTGGCCGACACTTTGCACAACGTGGTGCTCGCGCCCTCGGCGGCCATTCAGTTCGGCAACAACGGCACCTTCGTCTACAAGCTCGATGGCGACAAGAAGGTTAAGGTCCAGCCGTTGGTGGTGGGCGACTCCGACGGCGACAACACTGTGATCAAGCAGGGCCTGGTCGCCGGCGACCGGGTGGTGCTGGAAGGCACCGACCGCCTCAAGGACGGCAGTGAAGTGGACGTGGTCAACGACAGCAGCGAAGTGCCGACCACGCCGACCGAACACCTGCAAGGCAAGCCTGCGGCCAAAGGGGAGACCGGCAGCACCGCCGGCAAGGCGCAAAAGGTCGGTTCATGAACCTGTCGCGGCTGTTTATTCTTCGCCCGGTCGCTACCACCCTGAGCATGCTGGCCATTGTCCTGGCCGGCATCATTGCGTACCGCTTGCTGCCGGTGTCGGCCTTGCCCCAGGTGGACTACCCGACCATCCGCGTAATGACCCTGTACCCCGGCGCCAGCCCGGATGTGATGACCAGCGCGGTCACCGCGCCCCTGGAGCGCCAGTTCGGGCAGATGCCCGGCCTGACTCAGATGGCTTCCACCAGCTCCGGCGGCGCCTCGGTGCTGACCCTGCGCTTCAACCTCGACATCAATATGGACGTGGCCGAGCAACAGGTGCAGGCCGCGATCAACGCCGCCACCAACCTGCTGCCCAAGGACCTGCCGGCGCCGCCGGTGTACAACAAGGTCAACCCGGCGGACACCCCGGTACTGACCCTGGCCATCACCTCCAAGACCATGCTGCTGCCCAAGCTCAATGACCTGGTCGATACGCGCATGGCGCAGAAAATCGCGCAGATCAGCGGCGTCGGCATGGTCAGCATCGCCGGCGGTCAGCGCCAGGCCGTGCGCATCAAGGTCAACCCCGAGGCCCTGGCGGCAAATGGTTTGAACCTCTCGGACGTGCGCACCTTGATCGCCGCGTCCAACGTCAACCAGCCCAAGGGCAACTTCGACGGCCCCACGCGGGTTTCGATGCTCGATGCCAACGACCAGTTGGTCTCGCCCCAGCAATACGCCGAACTGATCCTGGCCTACAACAATGGCGCGCCGCTGCGTCTCAAGGACGTTGCGCAGATCGTCGACGGCGCCGAGAACGAGCGCCTGGCTGCCTGGGCCAACCAGAACCAGGCCGTGCTGCTCAATATCCAGCGCCAGCCGGGTGCCAACGTGATCGAGGTGGTCGACCGCATCAAGGCGCTGCTGCCAAGTATCACCGACAACCTACCGGCCGGCCTCGACGTCACCGTGCTCACCGACCGCACCCAGACCATCCGCGCGTCGGTCAAGGACGTGCAGCACGAACTGCTGATCGCCATTGCCCTGGTGGTGATGGTGACATTCCTGTTCCTGCGGCGTGTCAGTGCCACGATCATCCCGTCCATCGCCGTGCCGCTGTCCCTGGTGGGCACCTTCGGCGTGATGTACCTGGCGGGCTTCTCCATCAACAACCTGACGCTGATGGCCCTGACCATTGCCACCGGCTTCGTGGTGGACGATGCCATCGTGATGCTGGAGAACATTTCCCGCTATATCGAGGAGGGCGAAACGCCGCTGGCTGCCGCGCTCAAGGGCGCCAAGCAGATCGGTTTCACTCTGATTTCCCTGACGCTGTCGCTGATCGCGGTGCTGATCCCGCTGCTGTTCATGGCCGATGTGGTTGGGCGCTTGTTCCGCGAGTTCGCCATCACCCTGGCGGTAGCGATCCTGATTTCCCTGGTGGTGTCCCTGACTCTCACGCCGATGATGTGCGCGCGCCTGCTCAAGCGTGAGCCCAAGGAAGAAGAACAGGGCCGTTTCTATAAGGCCAGCGGCGCCTGGCTCGACTGGTTGATCGAAGGCTACGGGCGCAAGTTGCAATGGGTGCTCAAGCACCAACCGCTGACCCTGCTGGTGGCCATCGCCACCCTCGGCCTGACCGTGGTGTTGTACCTGGTGGTGCCCAAGGGGTTTTTCCCGGTGCAGGACACCGGCGTGATCCAGGGCATTTCCGAAGCGCCGCAGTCGATTTCCTTTGCGGCGATGAGCCAGCGTCAGCAGGAGTTGGCCAAGATCATCCTCGCCGACCCGGCGGTGGAAAGCCTGTCGTCCTATATCGGCGTGGATGGCGACAACGCCACACTCAACAGCGGCCGCTTGCTGATCAACCTCAAGCCCCACGGCCTGCGCGACCTCAGCGCGGCCCAGGTGATCACGCGTCTGCAACCGCAAATCGACAAGCTGGTGGGCATTCGCTTGTTTATGCAGCCGGTGCAGGACCTGACCATCGAAGACCGCGTCAGTCGCACCCAGTATCAGTTCAGCATGTCATCGCCGGATGCCGAGTTGCTGGCGTTGTGGAGCGACAAACTGGTACACGCCCTCAGCCAGTTGCCGGAACTCACCGATGTGGCCAGCGACCTGCAGGACAAGGGCCTGCAGGTATACCTGGTGATCGACCGCGATGCCGCCTCGCGCCTGGGCGTCAGCGTCTCGAACATCACCGATGCGCTATATGACGCCTTCGGCCAGCGGCAGATCTCGACCATCTACACCCAGGCCAGCCAGTACCGCGTGGTGTTGCAGGCCCAATCCGGCGAAACCCTCGGGCCGGACGCGCTGAACCAGATCTACGTCAAAACCACCGACGGCGGCCAAGTGCGCTTGTCGAGCCTGGCCAAGGTGGAACAGCGCCAGGCCCAGCTGGCCGTGGCGCATATCGGTCAGTTCCCAGCGGTGATGATGTCGTTCAACCTCGCACCCGGCGTGGCGCTGGGCAAGGGCGTGGAACTGATCAACCAGACGCAGAAAGACATCGGCATGCCGGTGGGCGTGCAGACCCAGTTCCAGGGCGCGGCCCAGGCGTTTGAAGCCTCGTTGTCGAGTACCTTGCTGCTGATCCTGGCGGCGGTGGTCACCATGTACATCGTGTTGGGGGTGCTCTACGAGAGCTACATCCACCCGATCACCATTCTGTCCACGTTGCCCTCTGCGGCGGTTGGGGCTTTGTTGGCGTTGCTGCTCAGCGGCAATGACCTGGGCATGATCGCGATCATCGGCATCATTTTGTTGATCGGTATCGTCAAAAAGAACGCGATCATGATGATCGACTTCGCCCTCGACGCCGAACGCAATCAGGGCCTGGACCCGCAGACCGCGATCTATCAGGCGGCGCTGCTGCGTTTCCGGCCGATCCTGATGACCACCCTGGCCGCGCTGTTCGGCGCCGTGCCGTTGATGCTGGCCAGCGGTTCCGGCGCGGAGCTGCGCCAACCCTTGGGCTTGGTAATGGTCGGCGGGCTGCTGGTCAGCCAGGTGTTGACGCTGTTCACCACCCCGGTGATCTACCTGTATTTCGATCGCCTGGGCCGCCGCTGGCGCAAAGAACCCCAGAGCCTGGAGCCGGTTGAGTCATGAACCTGTCCGGACCGTTCATTCGCCGGCCGGTAGCCACCATGCTGCTGAGCCTGGCGATCATGTTGCTCGGCGGAGTGAGCTTCAACCTGCTGCCGGTATCGCCGTTGCCGCAGATCGACTTCCCGGTGATCGTGGTGTCGGCCAGCCTGCCTGGCGCGAGCCCCGAGGTGATGGCGTCCACCGTGGCCACGCCCTTGGAGCGTTCGTTCGGCTCGATTGCCGGCATCACCACCATGAGCAGCAGTTCCAGTCAGGGCTCGACCCGGGTGATTCTGGCCTTCGACTCTGACCGCGATATCAACGGCGCGGCGCGTGAAGTGCAGGCGGCCATCAACGCCTCGCGTAATCTGCTGCCCAGCGGCATGCGCAGCATGCCCACCTACAAGAAGATCAACCCGTCCCAAGCGCCGATCATGGTGCTGTCGCTGACCTCGGACGTGTTGCAGAAGGGCCAGCTCTACGATCTGGCCTCCACCATCCTGTCCCAGAGCCTGTCCCAGGTGCCGGGCGTGGGTGAAGTGCAGATCGGCGGCAGCTCCTTGCCGGCGGTGCGCATTGAACTCGAACCCAAGGCTCTCGATCAGTACGGCGTGGCCCTGGACGATGTGCGCAACACCATCGCCAATGCCAACCAGCGCCGGCCCAAGGGCTCGCTGGAAGACAGCGAGCGCAACTGGCAGATCCAAGCCAACGACCAACTGGAAAAGGCCAAGGACTACGAGCCGCTGCTGATTCGCTACCAGAACGGCGCAGCCTTGCGCCTGGGGGATGTGGCCAAGATCAGCGACGGCGTGGAAGACCGCTACAACAGCGGTTTCTTCAACAACGATGCGGCGGTGTTGCTGGTGATCAACCGCCAGTCCGGCGCCAACATTATCGAGACCGTGCGCCAGATCAAGGCGCAATTGCCGGCGTTGCAGGCGGTGCTGCCGTCCAGCGTCAAGCTCAGCCTGGCCATGGACCGCTCGCCGGTGATCACCGCCACCCTGCACGAAGCGGAGATGACCCTGCTGATCGCGGTGGGGCTGGTGATCCTGGTGGTGTACCTGTTCCTCGGCAATTTCCGCGCTTCGCTGATCCCGACCCTGGCGGTGCCGGTGTCGCTGGTGGGCACCTTTGCGGTGATGTACCTGTACGGGTTCTCGTTGAACAACTTCTCGTTGATGGCGTTGATCCTGGCCACTGGCCTGGTGGTGGACGATGCCATCGTGGTGCTGGAGAACATCTCCCGGCACATCGATGAAGGCGTGCCGCCGATGAAGGCGGCGTACCTGGGGGCCCAGGAAGTCGGGTTTACCTTGTTGTCGATGAACGTGTCGCTGGTGGCGGTGTTCCTGTCGATCCTGTTTATGGGCGGGATCGTCACCAACCTGTTCCGCGAGTTTTCCATCACCTTGTCGGCGGCGATCATCGTCTCGCTGGTGGTGTCGTTGACCCTGACGCCGATGCTCTGCGCCCGTTGGCTCAAGCCCCATGTCAAAGGCCATATGACCGGTTTGCAACGCTGGAGCCACAGGATCAACGAGCGCATGGTCGCCGGCTACGCCCGCAGCCTGGACTGGGTGCTGCGCCACCGGCGCCTGACCTTGCTCAGCCTGTTGCTGACCATCGGCGTCAACGTGGCGTTGTATATCGTGGTGCCGAAAACCTTTATGCCGCAGCAGGACACCGGGCAGTTGATCGGCTTTGTGCGCGGCGATGACGGCCTGTCGTTCAGCGTGATGCAGCCGAAGATGGAAATTTTCCGTCAGGCGGTGCTCAAGGACCCGGCGGTGCTCAGCGTCGCCGGCTTTATCGGTGGCAACAACGGCACCAACAACGCGGTGATGCTGGTGCGGCTCAAACCCATCAAAGAGCGCAAAGTCTCGGCCCAGGCGGTGATCGAGCGTCTGCGCAAGAACGTGCCACCGGTGCCGGGCGGGCGCCTGTTCCTGATGGCCGACCAGGACCTGCAATTCGGCGGCAGCCGCGACCAGACCAGCGCACAGTATTCCTACATCCTGCAAAGCGGCGACCTGGCCGCGTTGCGTCTGTGGTACCCGAAAGTGGTTGCCGCATTGCGTGAATTACCGGAGCTGACCGCCATCGACGCGCGCGAAGGCCGTGGTGCGGCGCAAGTGACACTGATCGTCGACCGTGATCAGGCCAAGCGCCTGGGTATCGACATGAACATGGTCACGGGGGTGCTGAACAACGCCTACAGTCAGCGGCAGATTTCCACGATCTACGACAGCCTCAACCAGTACCAGGTGGTGATGGAGGTCAACCCCAAATATGCCCAAGATCCGATCACCCTGAACCAGATGCAGGTGATTACGGCCGACGGTGCGCGGGTGCCGTTGTCCACCATCGCCCATTACGAAAACAGCCTGGCGGACGACCGCGTCAGTCATGAGGGCCAGTTTGCCTCGGAAAACATTGCGTTCGACATCGCCCCCGGGTTCACGGTAGAGCAGGGTACGGCCGCCATTGAGCGGGCGATCGCCAAGGTGGGGCTGCCGGAAGATGTGATTGCCAAAATGGCCGGCACCGCCGATGCCTTTGCGGCGACGCAGAAGGGTCAACCCTTCATGATTCTTGGCGCGCTGGTGGCGGTCTATTTGGTGCTGGGGATTCTGTACGAAAGCTATATTCACCCGTTGACCATCCTGTCGACCTTGCCCTCGGCTGGCGTCGGCGCGCTGCTGTCGATCTACCTGCTGGGCGGCGAATTCAGCCTCATCTCGTTATTGGGGTTGTTTCTGCTGATTGGGGTGGTGAAGAAAAACGCGATCCTGATGATCGACCTGGCGCTGCAACTGGAACGCCATGACGGCATGAGCCCGCTGGAATCGATCCGCAGCGCCTGCCTGTTGCGCCTGCGGCCGATCCTGATGACCACCCTGGCGGCGATTCTCGGTGCTTTGCCGTTGCTGCTCGGCGCCGGCGACGGTGCGGAAATGCGCCAACCGTTGGGCCTTACCATCATTGGCGGCCTGGTGTTCAGCCAGATCCTGACTCTTTACACCACCCCGGTGGTTTACCTTTACCTCGACCGCGCGCGCCATCGCTTCAATGCCTGGCGCGGCGTGCGGACCGATGCCGCCCTGGACACTGCGCTATGACCGATTCAATCCACGCCCCCCAAAAACTGTTGGCAGCGGCACTCTGCGGTCTGATGCTCAGCGCTTGCGCCATTGGCCCGGATTACCAGCGCCCGGAGGTCATCGAGCCCGCGCAGTTCAAGCAAGCCCAAGGCTGGCGTCAGGCCACGCCGAGCGACGCGCTGGCCCGCGGCGCCTGGTGGGAATTGTATGGCGACCGTCAGCTCAACGACTTGGTCGCGCGGCTCAATAATGCCAACCAGACCGTGGCTCAGGCCGAGGCACGTTTTCGCCAGGCCCAGGCGTTGGTGCGCAGCTCGCGCGGTGCGTTCTACCCCAGCGTCGACCTCAGCGTGGGCAAGACCCGCGCCAGCCAGGGCACCGGCAGCAGCAGCGCCAGCCTCAGCAGTTCCAGCAGCGGCATCCGCGACACCCTCAACGCGCAATTGGGCGTGAGCTGGGAGGCGGATGTCTGGGGCAAGTTGCGCCGTGGCCTGGAGGCCAACGAGGCCAGCGCCGAAGCCAGCTCGGCGGACCTGGCCGCGATGCGCCTGAGCCAGCAATCGGAACTGGTACAAAGCTACCTCCAACTGCGGGTGATGGATGAACAGACGCGGCTGTTGCAAGCCACCCTGGACACCTATCAACGCTCCCTGCAAATGACCGAAAACCAGTATCGCGCTGGCGTGTCCGGCAAGGACGCGGTGGCCCAGGCGCAAACCCAGCTCAAGACCACCCAGGCCAGTCTGATCGACCTGATCTGGCAGCGCGCCCAACTGGAAAACGCCATTGCGGTGCTGATCGGCGAGGCGCCGGCCAACTTCAGCCTGGCGGTGAGCAAGGACATTCCGCAGCTGCCACAGATCCCGGTAGGCCTGCCGTCGCAGCTGTTGGAGCGCCGCCCGGACATTGCTTCGGCCGAGCGCGCGGTGATCGCCGCCAATGCCAATATCGGCGTGGCCAAGGCCGCGTACTACCCGGACCTGACCCTGAGCCTGGCCGGTGGCTATTCCAGCAGCACTTATGCCGACTGGATCAGCCTGCCCAACCGCTTCTGGTCAGTGGGGCCGAAACTGGCCATGACCCTGTTCGACGGTGGCCAGCGCTCGGCGGAAGTCGACCGCACCGTGGCGTCCTACGACGAAACCGTGGCCAAGTACCGCCAGACCGTACTGGACGGTTTCCGTGAAGTGGAAAACTACATGGTGCAACTCAAGGTGCTGGAAGACGAAGCAGCGGTCAGCAACGAAGCGTTGGCGGCGGCGCGCGAGTCGCTGCGCCTGACCGAGAACCAGTACAAAGCGGGGCTGATTGCCTACCTGGACGTGGTCACCGTACAGGCCACCGCCCTGAGCAACGAACGCAGCGTGTTGACCTTGCTGCAATCGCGCCTGGTCGCCAGTGTGCAACTGATCGCCGCCTTGGGCGGGGGCTGGGACGGGCAAACCCAAATCAGCGCCAACGACTAGAAGAGTGCGGGCGTACAAGCGCTCGATGGCGATGTTGAGCCGGTGGATTGACGTCAAAAAGCCCATGATGGCCTTGTGATAATTATTCAACTGCCGCCGAATATTTATCGCTACAATCCGCCGCTTTGCCACTCGGTACGGGCGTTCCAGCTCGTAGCTCGCGAGACTCAGCATGCTTATCGGTAGCTATACCCCTTCGTTGGTCGTGATCTCGCTGTTCGTTGCGATTCTGGCTTCCTACACCGCACTCGACCTGGCCGGCCGCATCGCGACCGCCCAGGGACGGGCCGTCTACCTGTGGATAGTCGGCGGCGCGTTGGCGATGGGGGTGGGAGTGTGGTCGATGCACTTTATCGGCATGCTCGCGTTGCGCTTGCCGTTTGCCCTGGGGTTCGATGTGGGCATCACTGCGTTGTCGCTGTTGATCGCCGTATTGTCCAGCGGCTTTGCCTTGTGGCTGGTCAGCCAGGCCCGGTTGCCCGCCTGGCAACTGCTATTCGGCGCGTTGGTGATGGGGGCCGGTATCAGCTGCATGCACTACACCGGCATGGCGGCCATGCGTATGACCCCCGACATCGACTACGACCCCACGTTGTTCGGTGCCTCGTTGATGATCGCCGTGGCGGCGTCGGGCGCGGCCTTGCTGATTGCGTTCAACCTGCGGCGTAACACCCCGCGTGTACGCCTGCTTCGAGGTGGTGCCGCGGTGGTGATGGGCGTTGCCATTGTCGGCATGCACTACACCGCAATGGCGGCCGCCAGCTTTGCCGATGACAGCTACTGCGGCGCCGCCCTGGACGGGTTGAGCGGCAATGGCCTGGATAACCTGGTGCTGGTCACCACCCTGGCAGTGCTGGCCATCGCTTTGCTGACTTCGTTGCTCGACGCGCGCCTGGAAGCCCGCATCGCGGTGCTCGCCGATTCGCTCACCCAGGCCAACCAGGAACTGTCCCACCTGGCCTTGCATGACATGCTCACCGGTCTGCCCAATCGCAGCCTGCTCGCCGACCGCATTCAGCAGGCCATGCAGGCGGTGCAGGAGCAGGGCGGTTGCTTTGCGCTGATGTTTATCGACCTGGATGGCTTCAAGCCGGTCAACGATGCCTTTGGTCATCATCTGGGCGACCAATTGCTGCGCGAAGTGGGCTTGCGCCTGCGCGAGGATCTGCGCAGCCACGACACCCTGGCGCGTATCGGTGGTGACGAGTTTGTACTGTTGGTGCAACTGAACCAGCCGGACGATGCCCTCGGCCTGGCCGAGCGCCAGGTACAACTGACCAACAGGGCGTTCCTGGTGGCCGAGCATGAGCTGAAAATCTCCGCCAGCGTCGGTATCGCACTGTTCCCCGGCAACGGCGCCACGCCCCAGGAATTGTTGATGAACGCCGACGCCGCCATGTACCACGCCAAGGGCTTGGGCAAGAACGGCTACAGCTTTTTCGATGTGTCGATGAACACCAACGCGCGCAAGCAACTGCAACTGTTGCAGGACTTGCGCAATGCCGTGGAGCAACAGCAGTTTCGCTTGTACTACCAGCCTAAGTTCGATGCGGCCAGCGGCATTGCGGTGGGCGCCGAGGCGCTATTGCGCTGGGAGCATCCGCAGCAGGGCCTGTTGATGCCGGCGACGTTTATTGAACTGGCGGAGAAAACCGGGCTGATCATCCCCATCGGCGAATGGGTGCTCAATGAAGCTTGCCGCCAGATGCGCCTGTGGTACGTGCAGGGGTATGAAGAATGGCGCATCGCCGTGAATCTTTCTGCGTTGCAGTTCTGCCATGCCGGGCTGGTCAACAGCGTCGCCGCCGCGCTTGAACGCCACCAGTTGCCGGCTAACAGCCTGACCCTGGAAATCACCGAAACCACGGCCATGCGCGATGCCGACGCGAGCATGAAGGTGTTGCAGCAGCTATCGGACATGGGCGTGGACCTGTCCATCGATGATTTCGGCACCGGTTACTCCAGCTTGATGTACCTCAAGCGCTTGCCGGCCAACGAACTTAAAATCGACCGTGGCTTTGTGCGCGATCTGGAGCACGATGGCGACGATGCCGCTATCGTGTCGGCCATCGTCGCCCTCGGCCAGGCCCTTGGGCTGCGCATTGTGGCCGAAGGCGTGGAAACCGATAAACAGCAGGATTTTCTAACGCGCCTGGGTTGTAACTCGCTGCAAGGTTATCTGTTGGGTCTTCCACTGCCGGCCGAGGGTTTTATGGCTAATATCCGCCGCGCCGAAGAGGCGGCCGGTCCTGACAAGGTCAGTGAGTGACGGTTATTCTTGACGCGACCCATTAAACCTACAGGTTGAAACAGGAGAGAGCAGGCATGGACAAAGTCGTCATCATCACCGGGGGCAGTCGCGGGATTGGCGCCGAGACGGCCTTGCTGGCTGCGCGTCAGGGCTACCGTATTTGCATCAATTATCAGGCCGACGACGAGGCCGCCCACCGCGTGCTGGAACAGGTACGCGCCCTCGGCGCCCAGGCGATTGCGGTGCGCGCTGACGTAAGTATCGAAGACGAAGTGATCGCGCTGTTCCACCGTGTCGACACCGAATTGGGCCGGGTCACTGCGCTGGTGAACAACGCCGGCACCGTGGGGCATAAATCCCGGGTGGATGAGATGTCGGAGTTTCGCATCCTGAAAATGCTCAAGACCAACGTGCTCGGCCCGATTCTGTGTGCCAAGCATGCGCTGTTGCGCATGTCGCCCCGGCATGGCGGGCAGGGCGGCAGTATCGTCAATGTGTCATCGGTAGCGGCACGCCTGGGTTCGCCGGGTGAGTATGTCGACTATGCCGCCTCCAAGGGCGCGCTCGACACCTTCACCATTGGCCTGTCGAAAGAAGTTGCCGGCGAAGGTATCCGCGTCAATGCGGTGCGCCCGGGTTATATCTACACCGACTTTCATGCCCTGAGCGGCGATCCGGACCGGGTCAGCAAACTGGAGTCTGGCATCCCCATGGCCCGTGGCGGCCGTCCGGATGAAGTGGCCGAAGCGATTATCTGGTTGCTGTCGGACAAGGCATCCTATGCCACCGGCACGTTTCTGGATTTGGGCGGCGGGCGCTAGGGATGCAGTGCCCGAACCGACGCCATCGGGGGCGAGCCCCCTCCCACACTTGAGAGTACTCACAGCTCAAAATGTGGGAGGGGGCTTGCCCCCGATGGCGTCAGAAAGCGCAACACCATCACTTAGAACGACCGCACAATCCGCCCCAACGTTTCCATAGCTTTCTCGGACGCCTCGGTCCACGGGCTGCCGTAGTTCAGGCGAATACAATTTCTGAAACGTTGAGTCGCCGAGAAAATCGGCCCCGGCGCAATGCTGATGCCTTGGGCCAGGGCCATCTGGAATAGCTTCAGCGAATCGGTCTGCTCGGGCAGTTCCAGCCACAGGAAATACCCGCCGGCCGGTTGGCTGACGCGGGTTTGTGCGGGGAAGTAGCGGCCAATGGCGGCCAGCATGGCGCTTTGCTGTTCTTCCAACGCATAACGCAATTTACGCAGGTGCCGGTCGTAGCCGCCGTGTTGCAGGTAGTCGGCAATTGCCGCCTGGGCCGGCATCGACGGGCACAACGAGGTCATCAGCTTCAAACGTTCGACTTTCTGCGCATAGCGCCCTGCCGCGACCCAGCCCACGCGATAACCCGGTGCAAGGCTCTTGGCGAACGAGCCGCAGTGCATCACCAGGCCCTCGGTGTCGAACGCCTTGGACGGTTTGGGCGCGTGCTGCCCGTAGTACAACTCGGCGTACACATCGTCTTCGATCAAGGGCACCTGATGGCCGCGCAACAGTTCCACCAGCGCTTGTTTCTTGGCTTCAGGCAGGGTGGCGCCCATGGGGTTCTGGAAGCTGGTCATGGTCCAACAGGCCTTGATCGGGTAGCGCTCCAGGCTTTGCGCCAGGGCATTGAGATCGATGCCGTCGCGCGGGTGCACCGGGATCTCCACCGCCTTGAGTTTTAAACGCTCCAAGACCTGCAAGCAGGCATAAAACGCCGGAGCCTCGATGGCCACCAAATCGCCTGGCTCGGTCACGGCCTGCAGGCACAGGTTCAGCGCTTCCAGGGCGCCGTTGGTGATCAGCAACTCTTCCATAGGCAGCATCAGGCCGCCGACCATATAGCGCAGGGCAATTTGCCGGCGCAGTTGTGGGTTGCCCGGCGACATGTCAGTGACCACCATGCGCGGGTCCATCTCACGGCTGGCGCTGGCCAGGGAACGGGCCAGACGCGGCAACGGGAACAGCATCGGGCTGGGGAACGCCGAACCGAAGGGCACGGTGGTGGGGTCCTTGATCGAGTCGAGCACCGAAAACACCAGCTCGCTCACATCCACCTCGGTGGATTCGTGTACCTGTTCGCTCACCACCGGCTCGGAAAACGGGCTCGGCGCATGGGTGTTGACGAAGTAACCGGAGCGCGGCCGCGCGCGGATCAGCCCGCGGCGCTCCAGCAGGTAATACGCCTGGAACACCGTGGATGGGCTGACGCCGTAGGTCTGGCTCGCGTAGCGCACCGACGGCACGCGTTGGCCGGGGCCGAGGACGCCGGAGCGGATCAGTTCAGCGATGTCGTCGGCGAATTTTTCGTAGCGTTTCATAGCGGCCTTAAACACAGGTTTTTGTAGGAGAGATACCATCGGGGGCAAGCCCCCTCCCACATTGGGCTTTCATCGTTTTCGATAGCCAAGTATCAGCGGTTGAGCGGTGCGACGAAGCGGCTCTCGGCCTCGCTGTACACCCACGGCTCGTCCACATCCGTCACTTTGAAGCGCAGTGTCTGCGAACTGCTCGCCGGTTTATCCGCCAGCAGTGCCACCGACACCGGTACATCCACGATTTCCCCTGGCGCCAGGGTGATCCCGGTCTTGCCTTGCAATTGGAAACCTTCGGCCTCTACCAGCTCCAGCCGATAATCCTGGCGCTGCTGGGTCTTGTTGATGACCTTGAGACTGTAGATGTTTTCAATCGAGCCCTGGCTGTTTTCGCGAAACATGCCCCGGTCCTTGGTCACGTCCAGCGACACCATCGGCCGTTGCACCAAGGCCACCACCAGCGCGGCGATCATCACCAACAGCACGGCACTGTAGCCGATCAGTCGCGGCCTTAGCAGGTGAGTCTTGCCGCCTTGCAGTTGATGTTCGCTGGTGTAGCGCACCAAACCGCGCGCGTAGCCCATCTTGTCCATGATCGAATCGCAGGCATCGACACACGCCGCGCAGCCGATGCACTCCATTTGCAGGCCGTCGCGGATGTCGATACCGGTCGGGCACACCTGTACGCACAGCTGGCAATCGATGCAATCGCCCAGGCCGACGTCAGCCGGTTTAACCTCGCGTTTGCGCGGCCCACGGTGTTCGCCACGGGCGGCGTCGTAAGAGATAGTGAGGGTGTCTTTATCGAACATCACACTCTGGAACCGTGCGTAAGGGCACATGTGCATGCACACCGCTTCGCGCAACCAACCGGCATTGAGGTAGGTGGCGGCGGTGAAAAACAGCACCCAGAACAGGCTGACGCCGCCGATTTGCCAGGTCAGCAGTTCCGCCGCGAGGGGGCGAATGGGGGTGAAGTAACCGACAAACGTCAGCCCGGTCAGCACGCTGATGCCCAGCCACAGCGTGTGCTTGGCCGAGCGCCGCGCCAGTTTGTTGAGGCTCCACGGTGCCGCTTGCAGCTTGATGCGTTGGTTGCGTTCGCCCTCGGTGACCTTTTCACACCACATAAACAGCCAGGTGAACGAGCTTTGCGGGCAGGTGTAGCCGCACCAGACGCGGCCGGCGAAGACCGTAATGGCAAACAGGCCGAAGGCACAGATGATCAACAGCGCCGACAACAGGATGAAGTCCTGGGGCCAGAACGTCGCGCCGAAGATGTGGAACTTGCTTTCAGCCAAGTCCCACAGCACGGCTTGCCGACCGCCCCAGTTCAGCCACACGGTGCCGAAAAAGGCCAGGAACAGAAAGCCTGCGCCCAGCACACGCAAGGTGCGGAACAAGCCGGTGAAACTGCGGGTATGGATCAGGGTGTCGCTGGATTTGGCCTTCACCTTCTTTGGGTGCACGGGCTCAAAGATTTCCACGGTGGGGATTCGTTCGCTCATGGTCGTTCGCTCATCAGCCTCCATCAGGCCAATGGACTATGCGCGGCGAGCTGTTTGCATAACAGACTCAGCTATGACGATAAAAACCGGATCAGATTGTTTGCAGCCGTGGCCCTGCGACATTGTGCTGCACCCCGTCGCCTTCGGGGTGCAGGCTTGTGCTGCGTCAATAGATACAGATCAGTCAAATCGCCGAATCCGGCGTGGTGACCTTCTTGTGCTGACGCCCATCGATGGCGCCGGCCACGGTGAGGGCATCGGCTTCCTGCTCGGTGATGTAGACACGCTCGGCGCCCACGTCCACATAGGACATGGCTCTGGGGACGTCAGTGCTGACGGTGACTTCAGCGGCGGGCAGGCTGTATTCCCGGCCCTCATCGTTGACCTTGAAGAAACAGGTGCGGTTTTCGATACGGATTGGCATGGCGCTCTCCTCTTTATCAGGCTGATAAACGTTAGGGCGCATGCACAGGCGCGGTGTTCCAGGCAACTGACTGACGGTCGCCGTTGTCAACCCATTATCCATCTCAACAAAGGACAGGGTTTATGGACGCTTGGTGGCACGAAGTATGGGTGACCCTGCAGGCCGAATTCGCCGATCTCGGCGATGCCAGACAGCTCACGCAGATCACCGTGCGTCTGCTGATCGCTGCGCTGCTGGGCGGGATCCTCGGTTTTGAACGGGAGCACAAGGGCAAGGCCGCCGGGGTGCGCACCCATATGCTGGTGGCGATGGGCGCGGCGCTGTTTGTATTGGTGCCGCAGATGTCCGGCAACCAGGCCGATGCCATGAGCCGGGTGGTGCAGGGGGTGATTGCCGGGATTGGTTTCCTCGGCGCCGGCACTATTCTTAAAGGTAAGGAAGACGAAGAGGGTCAGCACGTCAAAGGCTTGACCACCGCCGCCGGGCTATGGATGACCGCCGCCATCGGTGTGGCGGCGGGCATGGGGCGTGAATCCACGGCGGTGTTGAGTACGTTGCTGGCGCTGGTGGTGTTCAGCGTAATGCCTAGGATCATCAAGTGGTTGGATAAGGATGCCTGACCCTATGCGGCGTCTCAGGACACGATATCGCTGTACCGCACCTGACCGAAAACCTTAAGCACAAACGGCGGCTCGCCTGGGTTGCCGGAAACGGCGATCACGCTGGTGCCGGTGCTGGGCAGGTAGTGGATCTGCATTTCTGCGCTGGCCCCGGAGAAACGTTCGACCCTTTGCAGCGGTTTGTTCAATTGGTTGCGAATACCCGACAGGTCCAGTTTGTCGCCGGCCATGAATCCTGAGATCTCGCGAGGCGCATCAAGTCGCGAATCACTGAGCGCATTGAAGCGATAGGTGTTGCGCTGGCGAGTGAGACGCTCGGCTACCTGCGCAGTGGCGGACGCAGGTTCGGGGGTGCGCAACGCGGAGAGCTTTTCTTTGCTCAGAGAGCCGCCGATATCGTACAGCGTGCGGACGCTGGCTTCCCTGGCGGACTGGTCGCGTTTAATGGCGTCTATGTGCTTGCGCGACATGTTGTAGTCCTTGAGAATTTCGTCAGTCCCGAGGCCGCCGTCGTAGATTTTTCCAAGGTTTTCCAGAAGATGCAGCTTCATTTGGTCGATCAATTCCTGTTCCGCATCGTTGCTGGCTGACTGCTGGGTCTCGGTGAGGACTTGTTTGCCGAGGCGTTGCCTGAGGCCTTCAAGGGTGGCGGCGTTCGTTGAGGCATTAGGGCCGCCCAACATCGTGCGCATATTGGCCGGTGTCAACAGCGCGCGGGTGCGCGCGATGAGGGCGCGGGAGGACTCTGCATCGGGATCGCGCACCATCTGGTTGATGTTGTCTTGGGTCAACGCGGTGTTGAGGTCACTGAGGTCTTCAGTGAGCTTTGCCTCCGGTGCCGAGGGCAATGCAGGGCCGGGTGCGGTCGCCGCCGGGGAGGGGCGTGTTGGTTCCGGTGGCTTGGCCGAGGCGGACCACCTCGGGCCTGACCTGAGTAACGCATTCAGGCGCTCGGGCGTGAGCTGGGCGGGCGAGGCGCTGGCGTGCGCGGGTTGGGAGGCAGTAGGGCGGTTAGCCCATTGTGGGGGGATGGTCAACATAAGGTGTCCTCGCGTGAAAGGTTTAAGGGCCCTATTCCAAGGAACTGGATTGGGCGCCTGCGCGCGAACGAGTTTAGGTATGAACCCCACAGTCGGTTTTAGGCTTTTTTTCTAGGATATGTAGGACGTATCAGAGATATGTGTGGTCCGCTCAATTGGCTGGGCGCCTCTTGAGCGAACCTCAAAACCTGCTCGTGGTTTAGACGATGACCGGTGGCATGGTCTTTGGCGGTTCTTCGACCGCAGGTGGCTCGTTATCCGGCGGCTCCTGCTCCGGAACCGTTGGCGGTTCCGTAGGGGGCAGGGTCGGCTGGTCGATATTCGGGTCCGGGGTTTCAGCCGGGATCGGGATATTCATCGGTGTGGCCTCCTTTGTGCTTTGCTCTAGCGGTGGACATTCCCACGGGGCATTTGATTCCCGCTCAATGGCGGCATATCCACCTGAACTTTTAACCCAGGCACAGGCTCGGACCTTATGCGTCGACGCTCAGGGAGAGTGCTGGCGTATTGGATTCGGATCTAGCAAAGGGCGTCCACTGGGCGTAAGGGGAAGATGCTCGATGACTGCTGAAACACAGGTTCCAGACACTGCCGTACTGCCGCTGTCCCAGGCACTGCTATTGCCCCGGATCGCGATCGAAAGCACCAGCCCCGTGATTGACGGCGGCGAATTCGCGGTCAAGGCGGTGATAGGCCAGCGCATTAATGTCACCAGCAAAGTGTTTGCCGATGGCCATGACAAATTGGCCGTATTGATCCGCTGGCGCCCGCTGCGCGACGAAAGCTGGCACAGCGTGGTCATGACCGATGTTGGCAACAACGGTTGGGAAGGCGCGTTCACGGTGGCCCATCAGGGGCCTCATGAATACTGCATCGAAGCCTGGATCGATACCTTCGCCAGCTTCTGCTACGAATTGCGCAAAAAACACGAAGCCGGCGTTCCGGTCAGCCTGGAGTTGCAGGAAGGTCGCAGCCTGGTGCTGCAAGCCGCCGAGCGTAGCGACAACGAGCTGCGCGACCGCCTGATGCTGTTGCACCACGAACTGTCCGGCCTGCTGGAAACCGAGCAGGTGGCGTTGTTTCTGCACGAAGACAGTGCGCATCTGATGACCCAGGCCGACCACCGCGCCTACCTGAGCATCAGCACGGTGTACCCGATTGACGTCGAGCGCGAACGTGCGCAGTTCGCCAGCTGGTACGAGTTGTTTCCCCGTTCGATCACCGATGATCCGGCACGCCACGGCACCTTTAACGATGTACACGCGCGGCTGTCGATGATCCACGACATGGGCTTCGATGTGCTGTACTTCCCGCCGATCCACCCCATCGGCCGTAGCCATCGCAAAGGCCGGAACAACTCGCTCACCGCCGGCCCGGACGACCCCGGCAGCCCGTACGCCATCGGCAGCGAGGAGGGCGGTCACGAAGCCATTCACCCGCAGTTGGGCAGCCGCGATGACTTCCGCCGCCTGGTCAAGGCCGCTGCCGACCATGGCTTGGAAATCGCGCTGGACTTTGCCATTCAGTGCTCCCAGGACCATCCGTGGCTCAAGGAGCATCCGGGCTGGTTCAACTGGCGCCCGGACGGCACGATCAAATACGCAGAAAACCCGCCGAAGAAATATCAGGACATCGTCAACGTCGACTTTTATGCCGCCGATGCGATCCCTGGCCTGTGGACCGAGCTGCGCGACATCGTGGTTGGCTGGGTGGAAGAGGGCGTGAAGACCTTTCGCGTCGACAACCCCCACACCAAACCGCTGCCGTTCTGGCAATGGCTGATCAGCGATGTGCGTTCCAAGTACCCTGAGGTGATCTTCCTCGCCGAAGCCTTTACCACTCCGGCAATGATGGCGCGCCTGGGCAAGGTCGGCTATTCCCAGAGCTACACCTACTTCACCTGGCGCAATACCAAGGCTGAGTTGAGCGAGTATTTCACCCAGCTCAACCAGTCGCCGTGGCGCGAGTGCTACCGCCCGAACTTTTTCGTCAACACGCCGGACATCAACCCCGCGTTCCTGCATCAATCCGGACGCCCGGGCTTTTTGATCCGCGCCGCGCTGGCGACCATGGGCTCGGGCCTGTGGGGTATGTATTCAGGGTTTGAACTGTGCGAAGCCGCGCCGGTGCCGGGCAAAGAGGAATACCTGGACTCGGAGAAATACGAGATCCGCCCCCGCGACTTCACTGCGCCCGGCAACATCATTGCCGAGATCGCCCAGCTCAACCGCATCCGCCGCCAGAACCCGGCGCTGCATACGCACTTGGGCTTGAAGATCTACAACGCGTGGAACGACAACATCCTCTACTTCGGCAAGCGCAGCGAGGACGGCAGCAACTTCATTCTGGTGGCGGTCAACCTGGACCCTTTTAACGCCCAGGAAGCTCATTTCGAACTGCCCTTGTGGGAGATGGGCCTGCCGGACGATGCCCAAACCCAGGGCGAAGACCTGATGAACGGCCATCGTTGGACCTGGTACGGCAAGACCCAGTGGACGCGCCTGGAACCGCAGATGCCGTTCGGGATCTGGCGCATTACCACCTGATGGGGAAGAGGGGGCACCCCCCCTCCGACATTGAGTCTGCACGATTTATCGAGTGTTTCAGGAGTGTCCAATGGCGAAGAAACCCAAGGCTGCCATCTTTATCAAAGACCCGCTCTGGTACAAGGACGCGGTGATCTATCAGGTTCACGTCAAATCCTTTTTCGACTCCAATAATGACGGTATCGGCGATTTTCCTGGGTTGATCGCCAAGCTCGACTACATCGCCGACCTGGGCGTGAACACCATCTGGCTGCTGCCGTTCTACCCGTCACCACGCCGCGACGACGGCTATGACATCGCCGACTATCGCGGCGTCCACAGCGACTACGGCACCATGGCCGACGCCAAGCGCTTTATCGCCGAAGCACACAAACGTGGCCTGCGAGTGATCACCGAACTGGTGATCAACCATACATCCGACCAGCACCCCTGGTTCCAGCGCGCACGCAAGGCCAAGCCCGGTTCGGCGGCGCGGGATTTCTATGTGTGGTCCGATGACGACCAGAAGTACGACGGCACCCGCATCATTTTCCTCGACACCGAAAAATCCAACTGGACCTGGGACCCGGTCGCCGGCCAGTACTTCTGGCATCGCTTTTATTCCCACCAGCCCGACCTCAACTTCGATAATCCGCAGGTCATGAAAGCGGTGCTCGAAGTGATGCGCTACTGGCTGGACATGGGCATCGACGGCCTGCGCTTGGACGCCATCCCGTACCTGATCGAACGCGACGGCACTAACAACGAGAACCTTGAAGAAACCCACGGGGTACTCAAGCAAATCCGTGCCGAGATTGACGCCAATTACCCCGACCGCATGCTGCTGGCCGAAGCCAACCAGTGGCCGGAAGACACCCAACTGTATTTCGGTGACAAGAAGGGCGATGACGGCGACGAATGCCATATGGCCTTTCACTTCCCGTTGATGCCGCGCATGTACATGGCCCTGGCCCAGGAAGATCGCTTTCCCATCACCGATATCTTGCGCCAGACCCCGGAGATCCCCGCCAATTGCCAATGGGCGATCTTCCTGCGCAACCACGATGAATTGACCTTGGAAATGGTTACCGACAAAGAGCGCGACTACCTGTGGAATTACTACGCCGCCGACCGTCGCGCGCGGATCAACCTGGGTATCCGCCGCCGTCTGGCGCCGCTGCTGGAGCGTGACCGTCGCCGCGTAGAGTTGCTCAACAGCCTGCTGCTGTCGATGCCGGGTACGCCCACCTTGTACTACGGCGATGAAATCGGCATGGGCGACAACATCTACCTGGGCGACCGTGATGGCGTGCGCACACCGATGCAGTGGTCCATCGACCGCAACGGCGGTTTCTCCCGCGCCGATCCGGCCAGCCTGGTGCTGCCGCCGATCATGGACCCGCTCTACGGCTACCAGTCGGTGAATGTGGAAACCCAGACCCAGGACCCGCACTCATTGCTCAACTGGACCCGGCGCATGCTCGCAGTGCGCAAGCAGTCCAAAGCGTTCGGTCGCGGCAGCCTGAAAATGCTCTCGCCGGCCAATCGGCGCATTCTGGCTTATACCCGCGAATACACCGGTGCCGATGGCCGCACGGAGATCATTTTGTGCGTGGCCAACGTGTCGCGTAGCGCCCAGGCGGCCGAGCTGGACCTTTCGTCCTTTGCCGGCATGGTTCCCGTGGAGATGCTCGGCGGCAATGCCTTCCCGCCTATTGGTCAGCTGAATTTCCTGCTGACCCTGGCGCCTTACGGTTTCTATTGGTTTGTGCTGGCGGCGGAAAACCAGATGCCCAGCTGGCATGTGGAACCGGCACAAAGCATGCCCGACTTCACCACATTGGTATTGAAAAAACGCATGGAAGAACTGCTCGAAGCACCTTGCCGCACCACCCTGGAACAGACCTCACTGCCGGCCTGGCTGCCCAAGCGGCGCTGGTTCGCCGGCAAGGACACAGCCATCGACAGCGTGCGGATTGCTTATGGCGTGCGGTTCGGCGACGCCGAGCATCCAGTGTTGCTCAGCGAACTGGAAGTGAGTGCCGGTGGGCAGGTCAGTCGTTATCAGTTGCCGTTCGGCTTCCTCGGCGAAGACCAGTTCACCAGCGCCTTGCCCCAGCAACTGGCCATGGCCCGCGTACGCCGAGCGCGCCAGGTGGGTTTGGTGACTGACGCGTTCAGCCTTGAGCCTTTTATTCGCGCGGTGATCCAGGGCTTGCAAGCCGGCACGCGTTTGGCCAGCAGCGACGGCGAGTTGCGTTTCGACGCCACCGAACACTTGGCTGCGTTGCAACTGAACGACGAGTCCCCGGTGCGTTATCTGTCCGCCGAGCAGTCCAACAGCTCGGTGGTGGTGGGTGAGAGCCTGGTGCTCAAGTTGATCCGTAAAGTCAGCGCCGGTGTGCATCCGGAACTGGAGATGAGCGCGTACCTCACCGCAGCCGGTTACGCCAATATCTCGCCGTTGATGGGCGCAGTGGTGCGTCATGACAGCGAGGGCCAGGACAATCTGCTGATGATAGCCCAGGGCTACCTGAGCAATCAGGGCGATGCCTGGACGTGGACCCAGAACAATCTGGAACGGGCAATCCGCGACGAACTGGCCGAAGCCCTGTCCGAACAGGAACAGCACTACAACGCCTTGGGTGAGCTGGCCGATTTCGCCGCGCTGCTCGGCCAGCGCCTGGGGGAAATGCACCAAGTGCTGGGTGCCACCACCGCCAATAAAGACTTCAAGCCCGAAGTCACCGGTGTCAAAGACACCCAGGCATGGGCCAAGGATGTGGGCGCGCAGATCACCCGCGCGCTGCAACTGCTGGAACTGCATCAAACCCAATTGAACCCTGCCGATCAGGCGCTGGTCAGTGAATTGCTGGCGCAGAAAAAAGCCATTGCCGCCCATGTGAACGGCCTGGCGAAGGCCACCTTGGGCGGCTTGCGCATTCGCGTCCATGGCGATCTGCACCTTGGGCAGGTTCTGGTGGTCAAGGGCGATGCCTATTTGATCGACTTCGAAGGCGAGCCGGCGCGACCGCTGCATGAGCGACGGGGCAAGCACAGCCCGTACAAAGATGTCAGCGGGGTGCTGCGTTCTTTCGACTATGCAGCGGCCATGGCCTTGAATCTGCAAGGCGTGGATCAGTCGCCGCAAGCCGAGCAGGCACGCCGACGGGTTACCGAGCGCTATGTGAAGGAGGCGCGCCAGGCATTTATCCAGGCTTATCAGCAAGCTACGTCTACACTGGCGCATGACTGGCAGGACGCCAACGGCCAGGACGCCGCGCTGACGTTGTTCAGCCTGGAGAAGGCTGCGTATGAAGTGGCCTACGAAGCGGAAAACCGCCCGACCTGGTTGCCGGTGCCCCTGCAAGGGCTGCACGGCCTGTTGAGCGGGCTTACACCTATATCCAAAACTGCACGCGGTGGGGAGACGTCATGAGCTATACACATAAAGAACCGCTGCAGCCTAAGTTGACTGCAATGCCGGCGTCCAAGGACGTCGAAGCGCTGGTGCGCGCCGAGCACCACGACCCGTTTTCGATTCTCGGTCCCCATGACGACGAGCAGGGCGGCCAATTCATTCGCGCGTTCCTGCCCGAGGCGTTGAGCGTGCAGGTGTTGAGCCGCGATGGCGGCGAAACCCTCGGTAGCCTCGACGCGACCCAAGTGCCGGGTTTGTTTGTCGGGCACTTTGCGACGCGCCAGCCTTACTTATTGAAGATCCAGTGGGCCGGCGGTGAGCAGATCACCGAAGATCCCTACAGCTTTAGCCAATTGCTGCTGGGCGAGATGGATCTGTACCTGTTCGCCGAGGGCAATCACCGCGACCTGGGCAGTTGCCTGGGCGCTCAGGTCACCAGCGTCGACGGCGTGCAGGGCGTGCGTTTTGCCGTGTGGGCGCCAAACGCACGGCGTGTGTCGGTGGTGGGCGACTTCAATATTTGGGACGGCCGTCGGCATCCGATGCGCCTGCGCCATCCTTCCGGTGTGTGGGAGATCTTTATCCCACGCCTGCAACCGGGTGCCGCTTACAAATACGAGATTCTCGGCGCCCACGGCATTTTGCCGCTCAAGGCCGACCCTATGGCGCTGGCCACCCAACTGCCACCGGACACCGCCTCGAAAGTCGCTGCGCCGTTGCAAGTTGACTGGCAGGACCACGATTGGATGCAGGCTCGCGCCGACAAGCAGAAGTCCACCGCGCCGTTGTCGATCTATGAGCTGCACGTCGGCTCCTGGCAATGCGAGCTGGACGAGGCGGGTGAAGTGGCCCGCCAGTACGGTTGGCGCGAATTGGCCGAGCGCTTGATTCCCTATGTGCAGCAACTGGGCTTCACTCATATCGAGCTGATGCCGATCATGGAACACCCATTTGGAGGGTCCTGGGGGTATCAGGCCCTGTCGCAGTTCGCCCCAAGTGCGCGCTTCGGCTCGCCCGAAGACTTTGCCTACTTCGTCAACGCCTGCCATCAGGCCGATATCGGTGTGATCCTCGACTGGGTGCCGGCGCACTTTCCCACGGATACTCACGGCCTGGCTCAGTTCGACGGCACCGCGCTGTACGAATACGCCAACCCGCTGGAAGGCTTCCATCAGGACTGGGATACGCTGATCTACAACCTGGGCCGCACCGAGGTGCACGGCTTTATGCTGGCCTCAGCACTGCACTGGCTCAAGCACTTCCATGTCGATGGCCTGCGGGTGGATGCGGTGGCATCGATGCTCTACCGCGACTATTCGCGCAAAGCCGGCGAATGGGTGCCTAACCGCCATGGCGGTCGCGAGAACTTGGAAGCCATCGATTTTCTGCGCCATTTGAACGATGTGGTGGCGCTGGAGGCGCCGGGCGCCCTGGTGATCGCTGAAGAATCCACCGCCTGGCCCGGCGTCAGCCAGCCAACCCAGCAAGGCGGCCTGGGCTTCAACTACAAATGGAACATGGGCTGGATGCACGATTCGCTGCATTACATCCAGCAGGACCCGGTGTACCGCGCCCATCACCACAATGAGCTGAGTTTCGGCCTGGTGTATGCCTGGTCCGAGCGATTTATCCTGCCGATCTCCCATGATGAAGTAGTGCACGGCAAACATTCGTTGATCGACAAAATGCCCGGCGACCGTTGGCAGAAGTTCGCCAACCTGCGCGCCTACCTGGCGTTTATGTGGATGCACCCGGGTAAGAAATTGCTGTTTATGGGCTGCGAATTCGGCCAGTGGCGCGAGTGGAACCACGACCAGCAACTGGACTGGTACCTGCTGCAATACCAAGAACACCAAGGTGTGCAAAAACTGGTGGGCGACCTGAACCGCCTGTACCGCGAAGAGCCGGCCCTGCATGAACAGGACGACGCGCCCCAGGGCTTCCAGTGGCTGATCGGTGACGATGCGATCAACAGCGTCTACGCCTGGCTGCGCTGGAGCAAGGACGGCAAACCGGTGCTGGTGGTGGCCAACTTTACCCCGGTGCCTCGCGAACAATACGCCGTGGGTGTGCCGTTTGCCGGGCGCTGGAGCGAGCTGATCAACACTGACGCCGACACTTACGCCGGCTCCAATTTCGGCAACGGTGGTGAAGTGTTCACCCAGGAGGAGCCGCGTCACGGGCAGCCGGTGTCGCTGTCGTTGAATCTGCCGCCGCTGGGCGTGCTGATTCTGCGCCCGGACTGAGCATAAGCTGCTGGCGAGTGGGGGGCGATCTGCAATGATCGCCCTTTGCCGTTATGTCTGGCGTGGTTTGGCATCGCCCCTCAAACAACCGCTCTAACTAGGCCGATTCAGTTGTTCAGATTGCTGGCAGGATGCCACAATGGCGCCTTTGTCGCGGCAGTCGGATCAGGCGAATTTCATGAATGGCCTTGGGCGTGGGCAGGACCGGGATGACACTATCGAAGAGCAGGTGCGCACGGATCGTCTGCACCAGCTGTTCCGGCAGTCATTCGCGGCGATTTTGGGCAGTTACCTGGCCGCCGCCATGCTCTGCTGGCTGTGCTGGGACCGTCTTGATCAGCGCATCATGCTGGTCTGGCTGGTGACCCTTGGCGTTTCGTCACTGCTGCGCATCAAGATGTTCATGGAATGGTTCCGTTGCCCCTACAGCGAGCGCACGCCGGAGCGCTGGGAACGGCGTTACTGGATTACGCTGGTGCTCTCGGCCAGCATCTGGGGAGGCGGCGCATTTGCGCTGATTCCCACCGATGACCGGCTGTCCCAGGTGTTGGTCATGCTGTTTACGGTGGGCATGTCAGTCAGCGCGGTGTCGTGTTATTCGGCTTATCGCGCCATGACCGTGGCGTCCATCAGCCTGGTGCTGATGCCGTGCACCCTCTGGCTGTTGTGGCAGCCCTCGTCAATGCAAGTAGGGATTGCTATCGCGGTCCTGGTGTTTTCCACCTTTGTGTTCAGCGCCACGCGCAAATTGTCCGGGGCCCTGGAGAAGGCCTTTCGCCTGACCCGGCAAATGGAGCGTGCCCACTCCATCTCTACCCGCGCCGCACAAACCGATGAATTGACCGGGCTGATGAACCGCCGTGCATTTTTCGAGCGTGCCCAGGTGCTGTACGCGCAATGCCGACACAACCAGCAACCGTTGTGTGCGCTGATGATGGACATGGATCACTTCAAACAGATCAACGACACCTACGGCCACCAGGCCGGCGATCAGGTGTTGCGCCAGATCGGCGGGGTGATCAGTGCCTCGTTCCGTCAGGCCGACGTGTATGGCCGGCTGGGCGGCGAAGAATTTGCGGTGTTGCTGCCCAATACGTCCTTGGAAACCGCGCGTGCGATTGCCGAACAACTGATCAAGGCGATTTCCGGGTTGGCCGCCGAGCCGGTCAAGGGCTTGTCGGCCAGTCTCGGTGTAGCCTCCACCCATGATCACGACCAAGACCTGCACGGCCTGATGAACATGGCGGATAAAGCGCTGTATCGGGCCAAGGCCCAGGGACGTAACCAGGTGGCGCTGGCGGAGTAAGGCGCCTCTTAGTCCCGGAGTATCGCCTTGATCAGTACCCGTGAGACCTGATCGGCCGAGTAGGGCTTGGGCAGGAATTCAAAGCCTTCGTAGCCACTGTCAGCCAGCTCCTCGCTGTAGCCGGAGGTCAATACCACCGGCAGGTCGGCGCGACGTTGGCGCAGCTCCTTGGCCATGGCCACGCCGGTCATGCCAGGCATCACCACGTCCGAAAAAACCGCATCGAAGGCCAACGCCTGCGGACCCGCCAGGCGCAGGGCGTGTTCGGCATCGGTAGCCCACGTGGTCTGGTAGCCCAGATCCTGCAGGATCTGGCTGGCAAAGCGCCCCACCTCCAGATTGTCTTCCACGATCAGCACATGGCACTGCGTGGTGTCATGGACAGGCGTCGGTTCGTCCTGTGGGCGGTGTTGTGCCGAGTCCTGGGCCGCGACCTGCGGCAGGTACAGGGTAAACACCGAGCCCTGGCCCAGGGTGCTGGCTACATCGATATTGCCTCCCGACTGCTTGGCGAAGCCGAATACTTGGGACAGCCCCAGCCCCGTGCCTTTGCCCACGGCCTTGGTGGTAAAAAACGGTTCGAAAATGCGCTCGACGGTGTCGCCGGGAATGCCGGGGCCGGTGTCGGCCAGGGCAATGGCGATATGCGGCTGGCGCGAACCGGCCTCGCCGCGTATGCGCGGCAGGGGCTGTTGACCGGTCAGCCGCAAGGTGAGGGTGCCGTGGCCGTCCATGGCGTCCCGCGCATTGAGGGCGATGTTGATCAGTGCGGTTTCGAACTGGCTTGAATCTATCCGCGCAAAACACGGCTGCGTCGGTAACTCCACCCGCACCTGGATGCGCGCACCGGTGACGCTTTCGAGCATTTCGCCGATATTTTGCACGCGCTGGCCGACGTCGAAGACTTCCGGGTTCAGCGGCTGGCGCCGGGCGAAGGCGAGCAACTGGCTGGTCAACTTGCTGGCGCGCTCGACGGTGTCCGAGACCGCGCTCATGTAACGCTGGCGGCGTTCTTCAGAGAGCCCTGGCTGGCGCAGAAAATCCACCGAGGAACGGATGATGGTCAGCAGGTTATTGAAGTCGTGGGCCACACCCCCGGTTAACTGGCCGATGGCTTCCAGCTTCTGCGATTGGCGCAGGGCGGCTTCGGTCTGGGCCAGCGCCAGGGTGCGTTCTTCGACGCGCTGCTCCAGGGTGGTGTTGAGTTCGGCGTAGGCGGCCAGGCCGGCGCGCACATCGGCGTCGGCACGCACGCGCTCGATATAGGCCCAGGAGCGCTCGGTGACTTCCCGCAGCACCGCCAGGTCGTAGTGCGACCACGGCCGCGCAACTTTGTCATGCACCGCCATCAGGGCGGTAAGACGGCCGTTGCGGATCAGCGGCATGCAGATGGTGGCGGTCACCCCCAGCGTCTGGAATTGCTCGGCCTCGTGGGGCGGCAGTTCGCGCAAGTTGTTGTGGATCACCAGCGGCTCACCGGCGCGTAGGCACTTAACCGCGCGTTCGCCAAACGCCGCTAGGCTATAACGACCGATAATGCTCGGCGAGCCGGGGGCGGTCCAGTTGTCGCGGATGGTGAAGCCGTCTTCATCGGCATCCATATCGGCGTAGGCGCAATTGCTCACCTGCAAGTGCTCGGCCAGCAGGCGGGTGGTGTCAGTCATGATCGCCTGGGCGTCGTTGGCGTTGGCCACCGCGTTGCCGATGGCGTCCAGCAACGCCAGGCGGCGCGCGTGAAACACCGTGGCGGTGGTTTCGGTGACGGTATCGAGCATGCCGACCACTTTGCCTCGCGGATCGCGGATCGGGCTGTAGCAGAACGTGAAGTACGCCTGTTCCGGTGCGGGCCCGCGTTTGATCACCAGCGGGAAATTCTCGATATAGGTGGCGTGCCCTTCGAAGGCCGCGCTGGCGATGGGACGCACTTCGTCCCACACCTCGCTCCAGATTTCGCTGAAAGGACGGCCCAGAGCGTAGGGCTTGTTACCCAGGATCGGAATAAACGCATCGTTGTAGAGCGTGATCATTTGCGGCCCCCAGACGATTGCCTGAGGGAAACTCGACGCGAAACACAGCGCAACGGTGGTCTTCAAGACATCTGGCCACTGCTCCAATGGCCCCAGGGGCGTACTTGCCCAATCATGCTGACGAACCTGTTCGGCCATGTCGCTGCTGCTTTGCAGCCAATTCATCATTGGGGTCACACCTTGTTTGCCACAGTCTGTCGTCGCCTGGAGTGCCCAGGCTGCCAAGCTACAGACCGGAATGCCCGCCGCCAGTTCAGCGGATTATCCACGAGATGGCATTTTGATGCTCTATTCGTTTGAGGGGCGACGAGGGCGGTCAACCACCCTCTATTGCTGCGGAGTGCCGAACATGGCGGTCCAATAGATGCCCGCATCGCTCTTGGGGTCCATGGCATAGGCCGCGCCCAGTTCGCGAAACTGCGGGTTCATCAGGTTGGCGCAATGGCCGGGGCTGGCGAGCCAGCCGTCCACCACCTTGCGCGGAGTATCCAGGCCGGCGGCGATGTTTTCCCCAATGGATTTGGCGGTATAGCCGGCCAGTTCCGCACGGTCACCTGGGGTTCTGCCCTCATGGTCCAGATGATCGAAGAAGTTGCCGTTGGCCATGTTGCGCGTGTGGCCGTTGGCTGCGGCGGCCAGGGTGTCGTTCCAGGCCAGCGGGGTGGTGGCGGTAAACGCTTGGGTGCCGCACTGGTGCGCTTGAGCGCGGGCGGCATTGACCAGACTGAGCAATTGCTTGCCTTCGGTCTGCCAGTCGCCCCGGCCGCTGGACAGCAGCGGGCGCGCCAGCACGATGCGCCAGTCCTGGCCCGTGTTGCTCACGCCGATGTCGACGTATTGCGGGTCCAGCACCACCCGGCAGAAGCTCTCGCTTACTGCCTTCATGGCCGCAGCGGCATCCTTGGGCCCGGACAGGCTGATGGCCTGCACATTCACCATCGGGTACGCAGCCCGCGCCAGCGCCTGCTGCAGGTCGCCGGCGTTATTGGCTGGCAGCACCAGGCGCGCGTCGCTGGTCAGCGGCGGCAACTCCTGGGAACCCTGATCGCCGCAGCGTTGCACCTGGCTGCGGTAGGCATTGATCTGTTGTACCAACTGACTTTCTTCATTCGCCATCGCGCTGGCGCAGAACACCGTACTGGCGGCCAGCGTCGTAAGACCCATCATCAATGACAGAACGCGCATGGACGTTACCCTTGAGCTTGAAAGTGCCCATGATGCGCGAAGTAACCCGGTCCGGCGCAACGCCTTTTTTGTTTTTTTGCCTCAACGGGTGTTCAGCGGCGGCGTAACGCTGGCAATGCGGCAAACTGCCATCGCAGCGGCCAGAACGATCAGCCCCACCGCGACGCGGAACGTGACGTGCAGTCCATGGGTGACAGATTCAGGCGTGGCGTGGATGACATCCGGACTGGCCCAGGTGAATACCGCGCCCAATGCTGAGGTGCCGAGGATCAGGCCCAGGTTGCGTGACAGGTTGAGCAGGCCCGAGACCGTGCCGCGGCGGGAGGCGTCCACGTCGCTCATCACCGCGGTGTTGTTGGCGGCTTGGAACAGGCTGTAGCCGCAGGTCAGAATCACCAGCGCGCCCAGATAAGCCATCAGCCCCGACGCCAGGGACAGCAGCAGCGCGCCGCCCAGCAATGTGCTTAGCCCGACCAGTGTGACGCGGCGGCTGCCCAGGCGGTCGGTCAGGCGTCCGGCCGGCACGCCGGTGAGCGCGGCGACACCCGGCCCTACAGCCATTGCCAGGCCCATCCATTCAGGCGCGAGGCCCAGGCCGCGAGACAGGTAAAACGGCCCGACCACGAAGGTGGCCATGATCACCGCCGACACCAGCGCGCTCATGGCCAGGCCGGCGCGTAATGGCGCGGCTTTCAAGGGCGACCACAGGCTGCCGGGTACGCGTGCGTGCGGCAGATCCACCGGCAGATAGCGCCAGGCCAGGGCGGCGGCCAATACCCCCAGGGGCGTGCCCACCATAAACAACGCGTGCCAACCCCATAGGCTGAGCAACACGCCGCCGACACTGGGGCCCATCGCCGTACCGAGTGCCGACATGGTGCCCAGCAGGCCCATGACTCGGCCGATACGCTCCTTGGATACGGTATCGCCCACCAGACCCATGGCCATGGCCATCATGCTTGCCGCGCCGAGGCCTTGCAGCACACGCGCGGCGATCAAGCCATTCAATGAGGGGGCAACGCCGCACACGGTGCTCGCCACCGCGAACAGCAACAGCCCAGCAATCAACACCCGACGGCGCCCCAGGCGATCACCCAAACGACCCGCACTGACGATCACCGCCGTGATGCCCAGCAGGTACGCCAGCACCGCCCACTGCACCGCCGGGAACGCTGCATTGAAGGTCTGTGCCAGCGTCGGCAGGCCGACGTTGGCGATGCTGGTGCCCAGCGAGGCCAGCAGCATGGACAAGCACAGGCTGACTAGAGCACCGCGCGAAGAGATGGGCATGGGGAACTCCTTGACTGAAGGTGACTGACAGAACTCTACGGCCTGGCCTAACATGGCGGAAGACGCATGGATTGCATTAAATACCTGCATAAAACGCCTTCTTGGGAGCGCTGATGCCTGATCTGAACCTGTTGATCACCCTGGACGTGCTGCTCGCCGAGGGTAGCGTGGAACGTGCGGCCAAGCGCCTGCACTTGAGCCCTTCGGCCATGAGCCGGGCCTTGGCGCGTCTGCGGCACACCACGGGCGATCCGTTGTTGGTGCGTGCCGGTCGTGGCTTGGTGCCGACGCCTCATGCGTTGGCGTTGCGCGAGCAGGTCAGCCGCTTGGTGCAGGAGGCCCAGGCGGCCCTGCGCCCGGCGCAAGCGGTGGACATGGCCCAGGTCGAGCGCACCTTTACGTTGCGCACCAGCGAAGAGTTCATCGAGTGTTTCGGCGCCGCGTTGCTCCGGCGTATCGCTCAAGAAGCGCCGGACGTGCGTCTGCGTCTGCTGAGTAAAACCGACAAGGACACTGCACCGCTGCGCGACGCCCGTGTGGATCTGGACATCGGCGTGGTCGACCCCAGCGCCGGCCCCGAGGTGCTGACCCAGGCGCTGTTCCGCGATCGCTTGGTGGGCGTGGTGCGCAACGGCCATCCCCTCAGTCGCGGCACGGTCAGCCTGCAACGCTACGCCGAAGGCCAACACCTCTATGTGTCGCGGCGAGGCCAGGACCGTGGCCAGATCGACGATGCCCTGCAAGCCCTGGGCGTTACGCGGCAGATCCACACCATAGTCGCCGGGTTCGCCACTGCCATCGCCCTGGCACGGGACACCGACCTGATAGCCAGCGTCCCCGAACGCTATATTGCCCAGCGCAACGAGCTGTTCTGCTTTGAACTGCCGCTGAGCCTGCCCACCTTCAGCGTAGCCATGCTTTGGCACCCGCGACTGGACGCGGACCCGGCCCACCGCTGGCTGCGCGGCTGCCTGCGTGAGGTGTGCGGGCCATGAACCGGGTGTAACAGGTACAATCGCCGCTGCCTTGAAGCCCAACCCCCAGGAATGTGCATGTTCAGCCTTACCCGTTACACCACGCCGTGCCCCGAGCCTATCAATGGTCAGATCCTGCAGATGGTGGTGGACAACCTCACCGATATCAGCAGCGTCGCGCTGCCCCCCAGCAACCTGCTGTACAACATCTACCAATACGCCATCGGCTTCGAGGTGCACTTGTATCTGGAGGCGCTGAACGGTGAGAAGGGCATTGCGGTCGAGCTGGTGGTGGCGACGGATGCCCAGGACCCGGAACAGGTCATTGGGTTTCTGTTGTGTTTACCGGTCAAGGATGACCCCGAGGCCTGCGGCATTCCCTTTATGGCCGTGCAGGCCGGTTCGCGGCGCCACGGGGTAGGGCGCGCCATGATGCAGGACGTGCTGGCTCGCTACCCCCATGCGGAGCTGGCTTGCTCGGTGGAAAAGGTGCCGGCCTTCGAGGCCATGGGGTTCCAGGTGCGCGGCGCACGCGATACCCAGGTGCTGATGAACACGCGTAACTACGGCACCGACGGGCTGATGGGCGTGCTGGACGTGGCCGCGATCTACCGCTCCCTTGAGGTGCAGCAGATCCATACCTACCTGCTGCAACGGCACGGCAAACGCGCGATGGTCGACGCCGAGCGCCAGCGCGACCGCCACTTGGATCAGCTGGCGCGCAAGGTGCAGGCGTTCGTCACGGGCGAGCGCGGTTAATCATCGCTGCAATGATCGCCTGCAATTCCTGCTGTGCTTCTTCACGGCTGACCTCGCCATTGGCCGCTGCGTGGGACAACGCTTCGGCCGCCCCGAGCATGGCCCTCAAGCCGGCTTGAGGCACTGTGCCGGAGGGGGCGAAGGGCGCCAGAGCATCGCGGCATTTGTCGAGGAAGATCGCTTCGTACTTGCGCTTGAGGGTTTCCAGTTCCGGGGAACTGTTCAAGGCCGCGATCACGCCTGGGATTTCCCGCCCCTGCAATAGCACACAATCGATGTAGCACGCGGCAATCACTCTAGCGCGGCCTTCCAGGGTAGCGTCGCTGGTGTCGAGTGCGTCGACAAACGCCTGGTTCTGGCGCGCGTCGAAATCTTCGTACAGCGCCGCCAGTAACCCCGCACGGGTGACAAAATGGTCGTAGACCACCGGCTTGGTGACGCCGGCCAGTTCTGCCACACGGCCCAGGGTCAGGGCATCGGTGCCTTCATCGCGCACCAGCTGCCAGGCCACCTCCAATAATTGTTGCAGGCGATCTTCACGGGACAGACGACGGCGGGGTGCAGGAGATTCGTGGCTTGACATGCTTATATACCAAAAGTAACTTACTGTTCGTAACTTAAGCCCAGAGCCTAAACTGAACCGGAGTGAATGTCATGCACGCACTGATCGTTGTCGCCCATCACGACCCACAATCCCTGACCCACAGCATTGCCGCCCAGGTTGCCCATGGCCTGCGCCTATCGGATCACACCTCTGAAATCGCCGACCTCGCCGCCGAGGGCTTCGACCCGCGTTACAGCGCTGCCGACCATCGGGTGCATCGCGAACGCGCCGCACCACCGGCCGATGTGCTGGCCGAACAGGCCCGCATCGACCGCGCCGATGCGTTGGTTCTGGTGTTTCCCATTTATTGGTGGTCGATGCCCGGCCTGCTCAAGGGTTGGATTGACCGTGTATTCGTCAACGGTTGGGCCATCGACTACGGCCCGGACACCCCGGTGGTGAAAAAACTCGGGCATTTACACGTGCACCTGCTGGCGCTTGGCGCGGCGGACTTCAGCGCGTACGAACGGCATGGTTATGCCCAATCGATGCACACGCAGATTGACTACGGCATCTTTGATTACTGTGGCGCGAAGGTGCTCACGTCCGACCTGCTACTGGACTCGGAAAGCGGCAGCGCAGAGGCCCATTTGAGCACCGCGAGAACCGTGGGCCAGGGGCTGTTCAAGGCCGAAACGGTGGCGGGCTGACTTACCCGTCGCGAAACAGGTCGTGGGCGTCCAGCAGGCGGTAGGCGATCTCCGGGCGTTTTTCCATGCCCCGGCGAATCGCCGCCGGAATCGCTTGGCGGGTTTTGCGACATAGCCCGGGCAGGTCGTCGATGACGATCTGAATGCCGCGCATGCTTTTGACTTCGGTGTGGCCCGGCGCGATGTGTACGCGGATGCCCAGCAGTTCGTACATGCGTTGTTGCATGCGTTCCAGGTCTTGCAGGTTTTGCAGGTTTTCCAGGCGTTCGAGCAGGCGTTTCTCTTCCTGGCGGGTCAGGCCGAGGATGCGCAAGTCCGCCTCGGGCGCTTGCAGCAATTGCTCGCGCTCGCATACGCAGGCGCCGGGTGGGCAGGGTTGGCGAATGTTCATGTTCAGTCCTCCCCATTCCGGCGCGCCGGGCTCAATAGGTCAGCGCGACACCCAGGCTGCTCAAGGCCTTCCAGTAGTCGGGATAGGTCTTGGCCACGCAGTCCGGGTCCTGGATGCGAATGCCCGCCACCTTCAAGCCGGCCAGGGCAAAGCACATGGCGATGCGATGGTCGGCGTGGGTGTCGATCAGCGCGGTGCAGGCGGTGCCGGCCAACGCCGGGTCGCTGGCCACCAGCAGGTCGTCGCCTTCGATGGTCGCCAGGCCGGGGCGGATTTCATTCAGGCCGTCATGCAGCGCCTGCACCCGGTCACATTCCTTGACGCGTAGGTTGGCCAGTTCGGTAAAGCGTACCGGGGTGTTGTTGAACGCCGCCAGCACTGCCAGGGTGGGGATCGCGTCCTGCATCTGCGAGCCCACTACCGTGGCCTGCATATCCGGGAACTGGGCGATCACCGCCTGCGCCTTGGCGTCCGGCTGGGTGAAATCCTGGGCCGCTACACCGATGTCGATACGGCCGCCAGTCAACACTTCGGCGGCCCACAGGTAGGTGGCGGCGGAGGCGTCGGGTTCGATCAGGTAATCATGGGCGGTGTAGCCAGTGGGGGCGACGCGCCAGGTGGTGTCGTCGACGGCATCGACCTGCGCTCCGAAGGCGCGCATGCAGTCCAGGGTCAGGTCCACATAGCCACGGGCGCCGATGTCCTTGCCGGTCAGCGCCACTTCAATCGGCGCTTCACCGCAGGCGGCAAGCATCAGCAGGGCCGATACGTATTGGCTGGACAACCCGCCGTCGATCTCGAAGCGCTTGGCCTGCACCTTGCCCGTGCCGTGCACGGTGACTGGCGGGCAGCCGCTCGGGCTGTCGACCTGGATGCCGTTCTGCCCGAGGGTGGCCAGCAGCGGGCCAATGGGGCGCTTGCGCATGTAGTCGTCGCCATCGAGCACCACGGTGCCTTGCACGGTGGCCACGGCGGCGGTGAGAAAGCGCATGGCGGTGCCGGCGTTGCCGAGGAACAGCGGTTGCGCCGGCAACTGCAACTTGCCCTGACCGGTGACCACGAACGTGGTGTCGTCCGGCTCCTCAATGGTCACGCCCATCTGGCGCAGGGCCACCGACATGTGGCGGGTATCGTCGCTTTTCAGTGCACCACTCAAACGGCTGGTGCCCTTGGCTAGGGCCGCCAGCAGCAATGCACGGTTGGTAATGGATTTGGAGCCGGGGGGCGCGACCTTGCCGATGAGCGGGGCGTTGGGCGGGGTAACGGTCACGGTTTTCTGCGAACTCAAGGTACAAGGCTCCTGATTCAAGGCAAGGTGGCACGGAGTGGCCGACGGGGCGGACCCGAATAATCGGGCATTGATGCCGTGCTGTCGAGGCTTAGCGCTGGCTCGACCAGTAATCATGCAACGCCCGCGCCGCCGGTTCGATCTGGCCGGCGCGCTGCTGGTGGGCCTGGATATCCAGGTCGGCGGGCAATTCAAAGTTGTCCTGTTCGGCGCACCAGGAGATTTTCTCCAGGTTCGCTGCCTGTTCCGTCGGCAGCGGCGGCCAGTTACCGATGGCAGCACCACGGATGTAGCCGAAGCACCATTCTTCAGCCAGGGTCACCGTCTGTGCCCGATGCTCGGTTTCGTCGAAGCGCGGCGTGAAGCCCGGGGCGTCGCCGGCCAGTTGCGCCGCCAGGGTGTTGAGGTAGCGCACGCACAGCTCCAGAAACTGCTGCGCCTCGTCGGCGCTTTCCCACTCGGGGTTCTGGCCGCCCCAGATCGCCGGGAACCACTCGGCGATGTCTACCGGCGCCGGGCCTGAGACCAGCGCGGTGAAGTAGCCGTCGAGTTCGGCCACGTTCAACACGGAGTGGTCATCGCCGTACTTGAGCAGGGTGTCTTCCAGGGCGGCGAAATCGGCGGGGGCGAGGGGCTGGGCGTGCATGGGCATATCCTTTAAACGTCGAACGCCGCGCACTGCGCGGCTCAAAGCACGAAGGATGGCGTGTGCGCGGGGTTTTATCCAGCCTCTTTTCCATCCCGCTGGCCAGTCCCGCTTTTGGCCGATGCGCCGTCGCGCACCCTTGTTATAGTCTGGGCCTTCTCCTTCGCCAGTCAGGGATCATGGCCATGTCCGAATACCAAGCCTTTGTCGTCGAACTCAACGGCAACATTGCCCATGTGCAGATCAACCGCCCGGAAAAAATCAACGCGATGAATGCCGCGTTCTGGACCGAGATCATCGACATTTTCCAATGGATCGACGACACCGATGCCGTGCGCGCCGTGGTGCTCAGCGGTGCCGGCAAGCATTTTTCCTCCGGTATCGACCTGATGATGCTGGCCTCGGTGGCCAATGACCTGGGCAAAGACGTGGGCCGCAACGCGCGCTTGCTGCGGCGCAAGATTCTCGAACTGCAAGCTTCATTCAATGCCGTGGACAATTGCCGCAAGCCAGTGCTGGCGGCGATCCAGGGCTATTGCATCGGTGGCGCCATCGACCTGATCAGTGCCTGTGACATGCGCTATGCCGCCGAAGATGCGCAGTTCTCTATCAAGGAAATCGATATCGGCATGGCCGCCGACGTCGGCACGCTGCAACGCCTGCCGCGCATCATCGGCGACGGTATGCTGCGCGAACTGGCTTACACCGGGCGCATGTTCGGCGCAGAAGAGGCGCGAAGCATCGGCCTGGTCAACCGTGTGTATGCCGATCACGACAGCCTGTTGGCCGGCGTGCTGGAGATCGCCCGGGACATCGCGGCCAAATCGCCGATTGCCGTGACCGGCACCAAGGCAATGATCAGCTATATGCGTGACCATACGGTCAATGACGGGCTGGAATACGTTGCCACCTGGAACTCGGCTATGTTGCAATCCAACGACCTGCGTGTGGCCATGGCGGCCCATATGAGCAAGCAGACACCCGAATTCGTGGATTGATAGACATGACCCCAGGCTGGATTACCACAACGCTTCTGGACAACGACACCCCTGGCGGCTGGGCTGTCGCCCGCAGCCGCGAAGGCTTTTTACATGACGCCAATGGCCCGCTGTTTCCGCGGGAGTGGCTCAAGCGTCAGGACCTTTCGGTGTTCGCCGAACACGGTATCGGCCACCTCGACGGCGAGCCGGTGTACCTGCTTGAGCTAAACGCCCCCAGCGATGTGCTCGGCTGCAGTTGGCAGGGCTTGCGCGGTTTTATGCTGCAAGGTGATCACACCCTGTACAAAGTGCTGGGTTACGCCGCGCAGATCGGCACCTGGGCCCGCGAGCACCGCTTTTGCGGCAGCTGCGGCCTGGCCATGGTGCAAGTGCCACGCGAACGGGCAATGTATTGCCAGGCGTGCGACCTACGCAGTTACCCGCGCATCTCGCCGAGCATGATCGTGCTGGTGACCCGTGGCGACGAAATCCTGCTGGCCCGTTCGCCGCGCTTTGTGACCGGGGTCTACAGCACGTTGGCCGGGTTTGCCGAGCCGGGGGAGTCGGCCGAAGACTGCCTGATTCGCGAGGTGCGCGAGGAAGTGCAGGTGGAGGTACAGAATATCCAGTACATGGGCAGCCAGTGCTGGCCGTTCCCCCATTCGATGATGCTCGGCTTCCATGCCGAGTACGCCGGTGGCGACATCGTGCCCCAGGCCGACGAGATCGAGGACGCGCAGTGGTTCAACATCCATGACCTGCCGCCGTTGCCGGCGTCGCGTTCGATTGCGCGCTACCTGATCGACCTCTACGTGGCGCGCCGCTTAGGCCACGCTGAACCAGTGCTGCCAGGCTAAGCGCACGGTCAGGCCGAGGACCACGGTGATAAACACAGGACGAATGAATTTGGCGCCGCCGCTGATCGCGCTGCGAGCGCCAAAGAAGGCCCCGCCCATCACCGAAATCCCCATCGCCAGGCCGACTATCCAGTCCACCGAACCGTTGAAGATAAACACCGACAGCGCTGCCGCGTTGCTGACGAAGTTCATGCTGCGCGCCACACCGCTGGCCTTGACCAGGTCGATGGGGTGCAGCAGCAGGGTGCTGACGGTCCAGAACGCCCCGGTGCCCGGGCCTGCTACGCCATCGTAGAAGCCCAGGCCGAAGCCTTGGGTGGCCTGCCACTTTTTCTTGATCGGCGCGTCGACGTCCAGCGGCGCCTTGGGCGTGCCGCCGAACAGCAGGTAAAGGCCGCAGGCGAATACGATCACCGGCAGCATTTTGTTCAAGGCCTCGGCTGGCAGGTAGTGGGCGACCACCGCACCGGCCAGCGCGCCCACCAGCGTGCCGACGATGGCGTGCATCCATTGACGCGGGTGAAACAGCTTGCGGCGGTAAAACGTGAAACTGGCGGTGGCCGAGCCGAACGTGGAACTGAGCTTGTTGGTGCCCAGCACCAAGTGCGGCGGCATGCCGGCGGTGAGCAGCGCCGGGGTGGTCAACAGCCCGCCACCGCCGGCGATGGCATCAATAAAACCGGCAATAAAGGCCACGATGGCGAGGATGGCGAGGGTGGTGAGGTCAACGCTGAGTTCGAAGGGCATGGGCAGGGCTTATGGTTGGCAGGGCGCTATGCGGAAGGTCGCCATCTTACCTGCCGAATGTATGCAGAACCAACTGTGGGAGGGTGCCTACCCCCCGATTGCGGTGTATCAGTGACAGATAAGCTGACTGACACATCGCCATCGGGGGGCAGCCCCATCCCACCTATTTGGCTATTTGTGGGTGCCCAGCCACTCCAGCGCGGTGCGCCAGATGCAAATCCCCAGAAAGTACGCCGACATCAGCGACCACAAGCCGAATGTCCACGGATTGGTGTTGGGATAATCCACGACCATCAAAAAGCTGCACAGCAACCAGATGGTGGTCACCGCGATATTGATCGGCATAAAGCGCTTGACCCGAAACGGGTGCAGAAACTTCATCGGCGTGACGGTCAGCAGGGCCAAACCGATGACCGTCAGCAAGGTGACCCACGCGTCCGGCTGGATGATGTACACGCACAGGGCTACCACGTTCCAGGCGGCGGGGAAGCCGACGAAGTAGTTGTCCTTGCTTTTCATATTGACGTTGCAGAAGCAGAACAAGGACGACACCAGGATCACCGACACGGTAAACAGATGGGTGAACTCCGGCAGGTCGATGTAGCGGTAGATAAACAGCGCGGGGATAAACACGTAGGTGAGGTAATCGATCACCAAATCCAGCACCGAACCGTCGAAGCTCGGCAGCACCGTGCTGACATTGACGCGCCGCGCCAGGGAGCCGTCGAGGCCATCCACCACCAGCGCCAGGCCCAGCCACAGCAGGCAAGCCTTAGGCGAGTTTTCCAGCAGGGCCAGGGTGGCCAGGAAGGCCAGGACCACACCGGTGGCGGTAAAGCCGTGGGCGCCCCAGGCTTTGATTCTGGCTACATGCAGGGTCGATATCACGGGCGGTTCTCCAAAGGTGGAACGGGGCAGCCGACAACGTGACGCGGTCGAGTCTGGCCGGGGAATGCAGGTATCGACCGGGAAGGGGGGGATAAGGTTCACCGCCCGGCGTCTTGCTTAGGGTAGCAAGCGTAGGACGTTTCGGCATCAGCTCTGGCGAAACACCAGGGCTTTGAGGCCACTTTGTGGGTCGACGTCGGGAAATTCCGGCGGGTTCGCCAGGCGCTGTACGAAATGCAGCCCCGGCGCTTCGCGGGTCACGCCATCGATCAGGAAGTCTTCGCCGAAGGCCGGATCGTTCATGCACGCCAGCACCGTGCCCTGAGCGGTCAGCAGTTCCGGCAGGCGTCGCAGCACGCGCTGATAGTCCTTGGTCAGCAGAAAACTGCCTTTCTGGAACGATGGCGGGTCGATGATCACCAGATCATAGGGGCCGTTGTTGATCACTTTTGCCCAGGATTTGAACAGGTCATGGCCAAGAAACGTGACGCCGCTCAGGTCATGGCCGTTGAGCCGATGATTATCGCGGCCACGGCTCAGGGCGCCGCGCGCCATGTCCAGATTCACTACATGCTCGGCACCGCCTTCGATGGCCGCCACGGAAAAGCCGCAGGTGTAGGCAAACAGATTGAGCACGCGCTGGCCCTTGGCCTGTTCGCGCACCCATTGGCGCCCGTAGCGCATATCGAGGAACAACCCTGTGTTCTGCTTTTTACCCAGGTCGATCAGGTAACGCAGGCCGCCCTCGGTGATGATCCGCTCGTCGATCGCTTGCCCCACCAGCCATTCGGTGGTGCTTTGTGGCAAGTAACGGTGTTGCAGGGCAACCGTGTGCGCGCTGAACTCGCTTTGCAGCAGCTGTTTCAGGGCTTCCAGCTGTGCCGCCTGCGGCTCCTTGAATAGCGAGACCAGCAGCACGCCTTGCAGCCAATCCACCGTCAGTTGCTCCAGGCCCGGCCAGCAACGGCCACGGCCGTGGAACAGGCGTCGGGTTTCACTGGGCGGGTTGGCCAGGGCCGTCAGCAGGTGAGCGTGGAGGGTAGCGAGTGCGTCTGGGGTCATCGTTGAGCATCGGGTTGTTGAGCGGGCGGCATTTTAACCACACGCGAGGATTGGAGCGGTATGAAGTGACACACAACGGCCTGAATTTGAGCGCTATAAGGCGGCAATCAGAGCAGGCCCAAAGGCGTCCTTGAGGAAATTCGGCGCGATATATCGCTGGTAATGCGCCTCGGACAACAGGAAAAACTCCCGATCGATGGCATCGCGCAAATCCGCCAGATGGCGTTCGCGAAACTCCGGCAACAGCGCCAGACCGTAAGCATCCAGGCGGGAGATCACCCGCGCACCGCGCGCGATCAACTGATACGCCCAGCAATATGGCGACTGCTGGGGCATAAAACGGATCTGGCGGTCCTGCAACTGCTGACGCAAGCGTTCGGGGTCGAACACTTCCAACTTGCTGGCCATCACCTGCACCAGCAACTGCTCCAGACGCTGCCACACCGCGCGCTTTTCCTCGGCGTTGTAGCCATTCCACTGGATCACTTCATGGTGATAACGCTTGCAACCCCGGCAGACCAGGTCACCGTACACGGTGGAGCACAGGCCGACGCAGGGGGTCTTGATGGTTTGGTTAGGCATAAAAGGCTATTAGCAAAGTCTGTAGCGCCCCGCGGCGCCCATGTTGGGGCGGGCAAGCCCGCTCCCACATTGATGCGTGTTCGTGGATCAGTCCCAGCTCAGCGCACCGCCGGTCTGGTACTCGATCACGCGGGTTTCGAAGAAGTTTTTCTCTTTCTTCAAGTCCATGATCTCGCTCATCCATGGGAACGGGTTGGTGGTCCCCGGATACTCTTCCTTCAAGCCAATCTGCGACAGGCGACGGTTAGCGATGAACTTGAGGTAATCCTCCATCATCGCTGCGTTCATGCCCAATACACCGCGCGGCATGGTGTC
>NZ_JAEILC010000114.1:0-42775 GCF_016307435.1 Pseudomonas sp. S4_EA_1b
GACACCATGCCGCGCGGTGTTCTCGGCATGAACGCAGCGATGATGGAGGATTACCTCAAGTTCATCGCTAACCGTCGGCTCTCGCAGATTGGCTTGAAAGAAGAGTATCCGGGGACCACCAACCCGTTCCCATGGATGAGCGAGATCATGGACTTGAAGAAAGAGAAAAACTTCTTCGAAACCCGCGTGATCGAGTACCAGACCGGCGGTGCGCTGAGCTGGGATTGATTTACAAGTAAAAAAAAGAGCTGCTAATCGCAGCTCTTTTTTTTGACAAAAATTCAGGATCGGACCTACAGCATGCTAAGGGTTCGGATCGCATCACCAATGCTGTAGCCTTGTGCCCCAATTGCCATCAGCGTTGTCACCGATCAAGCGACCCGGATGCTTTCACCGAAGCGCTTTACGCCAAGATCGGAAGATTGGCACGGGAGTAGACTCCTGCTGTCACACCTGATGCACGCTTAAAAATACTAAATAGGACCGAGGCCAACCCGTGAACCCAGACATGCTCGAAGCCGGCCCCGTTGATGCCAAAGTACTCTCCGTCTTTGACTTCGACGGCACCCTCACCCACCACGACAGTTTCGTGCCCTTCCTCAAGTTTGCCTTCGGCAGCGGCGAGTTCTATGGCCGGATGGTCAAGCTGGCCGTGCCGGGGCTGCGCTTTTTGGTGCGGCAGATCAGCCGGGATGAGTTGAAAGCACAGTTGATCCGCACCTTTATGACCGGGGTGGAGAAGACGTGGGTGCAGCAGAAAGCCGAAGAGTACTGCCAGCGCAATTGGGCGCGGCTGATGCGCCCGGCGGGGGTGCTGTCGGTGGAGCAGGAGTTGGGCTCAGGGGCGGAGGTGACGCTGTGCTCGGCATCGCCGGCGTTGGTGCTGCAGCCATTTGCCGATCGGCTTGGGATCAAGTTGATTGGCACGGAGCTGGAGGTGGTCGACGGGGTGTTGACCGGCAAGCTCACCGGCAATAACTGCCGCTGTGAGAATAAAGTGCTGCGGCTTGAGGCAGTGTACGGGGATCTGGGGGAGTATCGACTGCGAGCCTGGGGCGATACGCGTGGGGATCGGGAGTTGTTGGCGGCGGCGCAGGATGCGCATTTTCGGCATTTTCATGCGAAGAAGAAAAAGCGCGCTCGGTTGCAGCGGTGATGCGGGTGGAGAAGTTCGACAGGGAAACCGAGTCGGTCCCATCGCAGCCTCGCTAAACCTCGGCACCTCCCACATTTGACGTTTTTCGAACCCGTCGATCTGTGTTCGGCGAAGGGTTTATGGGGTGGCTTTGAGATTTACGCCCAGGGCGGTGGCAAAGGCTTTTACCAGCGGACTTCTCGGCGCGTTGTGGCGCAGGATCAGGTTAAACGCCGTGCTCAGGTGAACCTGCTCCGGACACAGTGCGCGCAGGCGCCCTTCCCTTACCAACGGTGTGGCGTAGTGTTCGGGCAGGAAACCGATAAAGCGGCCGGTAAGGATCAGGATGGCGACGGCTTCGACCTGGGAGGCTGAGGCCGATTGGCTGTCGTAGTTGACGAAATGGCTCTTATCGCGATGGATCGCATACCGATGGTTGACCACTTCATATTGGCGCAGCACCTCAGGCGTGATGTCGTTCGCAGTGAACAGCGGATGTCCTACGGCGCAGTAGGCGTGGGCCCTTTCTTCGTAGAGCGGGAAGTAGTCGAATTCTTCGCGGCGCTGGTATACGGGAACAATACCGACGATCAAACGCCCTTCCACTACGCCGCGCTCAACCTCATCCAATTGCGAGGCATGTAGGCGCAATCTTATTTTTGGCGACTGGCTATGTAAGGCGCCCAGGGCTTTAATCAATGGTGAATTAACATCGGAGACGGTGTTATCAATAACTCCGACACTAAGGTCACCAATAAGCTCGTTTTGCGCCGAACTAAGCTTGTCTCTGAAACTGTCCACCGATGCAAATAACTCAATGCTGGCCTGATATACCAACTTGCCTTCTTCGGTCAGCCCGAAGCCTTCGCGGCCCCGCGTACACAGGCGCATGCCGATGCGGATTTCCAGGTCGGAAATCTGTTTGCTGATGGCCGCCAGGCCCACGTTCAGCTCGTTTTGAGCGGCGCTGAAGCCTCCCGCCTCGACCACGGCCATAAATACCCGGAGCAATTTGAAGTCCAGGCCGCTCAGTTGCAAAGGCGGTCGAGTGCCGGGTTTCGGCGCTATGTTTCCAGAATTGGAAAGTGGGGTTTCCATAATACGCGTTGACCTCTAGTGCCATATTCAAACAGGCTTTGACCCAATCCTTGAATACAGCCAGGCGGCGATAATGAACATAAACAACCGCCCTTGGCAACCTTGAATACGGTGCGTCAGACGCCGGTTCAACCCGATTGAAAACTTACTTTTACTGCCTCCGACTCTTCTAAAAACAAGCGTGAGGAACACCTATGTCTCAGCCTACCGACCGCCTCTGGGGCGCGCGTTTCAAGAGTGGCCCGTCCGCGGCATTGGCGGCGCTGTCCCGTTGCCCTGAGCGTTATTTCCGCCTGACGCCCTACGACCTGGCTGGCTCCCGCGCCCATGCCCGTGAGTTGCAGCGCGCCGGGCTGCTGGACGAATCGGAGACCCAGCGCACGCTGCAGGCACTGGACACTATCGGCGAGGACTTCGCCGCCGGCCGCCTGCATCCGACCCTGGATGACGAAGACGTCCACACCTTTATCGAACGCGTCCTGACCGAGCGCCTCGGCGCCCTGGGCGGCAAGCTGCGCGCCGGGCGTTCGCGCAACGATCAGACGGCCAATGATCTTCGCCTTTTCCTACGAGACCATGCGCGCACCATCGCCACCGAGGTGCTGGGGTTGCAGCAGGCATTGGTGACCCAAGCCGAACAGCATATCGAGAGTATCTGCCCGGGCTTTACCCACTTGCAGCAGGCCCAGCCGATTGTGTTCGCCCACCACTTGCTGGCTCACGCACAGTCGATGCTGCGTGACGTACAACGCCTGGTGGATTGGGATGCGCGCACGGCATTGTCGCCGTTGGGCGCGGCGGCGATGGCAGGTTCCGCGATTGCGCGTCAACCGCAGCAGTCGGCTGAGGAAATGGGCTACAGCGCACCCTGCGAAAACTCTATCGATGCCGTGGCCAGCCGCGATCATGTAGCGGAATTTTTGTTTGTGGCGGGCATGCTCGGGGTGAATATTTCGCGGCTGTCCGAAGAGTTTTGCCTGTGGTCGTCACGCCAGTTTCGCTGGGTCGTGTTGGACGATGCCTACGCCACCGGTAGCTCGATCATGCCGCAGAAAAAAAACCCGGACATTGCCGAATTGGCACGGGGCAAGGCCGGGCGCTTGATCGGCAACCTGACCGGGTTGATGTCGACGCTCAAGTCGTTGCCACTCTCCTACAACCGCGATTTGAGTGAAGACAAGCACAGCGTGCTGGACAGCGTCGACACTCTGCTGCTGGTGCTGCCGGCCATGGCCGGGATGGTCGCGACCATGAAGGTGCAGGTGGAAGAGCTGCGGCGCCAGGCCCCCATGGGTTTTACCTTGGCGACCGAAGTGGCCGATTGGTTGGCCACCCGTGGCGTGCCGTTCAAGGAGGCCCACGAGATTACCGGCGCTTTGGTGCAGGCATGTGAGAAGCATGAGATCGAATTGTGGGAAGCCTCGCCGGCGATGCTGGCCGAGGTGGATGCGCGGTTGACCCCTGAAGTGCGCGATTGCCTGACCCTGGAAGCGGCGATTGCTGCGCGCAGTGGCTGGGGTGGGACGGCGCCGGAGCGAGTGCGCGAGCAGATTGGGCGGTTGAAGGTGGCGTTGGCTGAGCAGCAGAAATGGGCTGAGAGTTACCTGGGGTTTCGGCTTTGAGCCACTGGAATAGGTGGTGCCAGCACGGACGTTTTCGCAGCCAAGCCAGTTCCGACATTTTGACCGCATTTCAACAGTTACACCGAGTACAGCGGTAATCGCTTTTTTGGAGAATCACCATGAACCCAACCCCTGCCGAGCGCTTGCAAGCCGAGCGCAAGCAGTCCGAGAACCAGTTCGATATCACCCAGTACGAACATGTGCCGCGGCGCTATTACGGGCGCATGTTCTTCGCCACGTTGATTGTGATCGTCCTGGCCGCACTATTGCGCGCATTCGCCAATGGCCAGATCGAATGGTCCTACATCGGTCAGTTCCTCACGTCTGAGGCCATTCTGTGGGGCCTGGTGAACACCATCGTCATGTCGATTCTGGCCATGGCGCTGGGCGTGGTGATCGGCGTGATCACCGCGATCATGCGCATGTCGGCCAACCCGATCCTGCGCTACGTGGCCATCACTTACACCTGGCTGTTCCGTGGTACGCCACTGATTCTGCAACTGCTGCTGTGGTTCAACCTGGCGTTGATCTTCCCGGTGATCGCGATTCCCGGCCTGTTCAGCATCGACACCGTCGACCTGATGACGCCATTCGTGGCCGCCCTGCTCGGCCTGAGCATCAACCAGGGTGCCTACACCGCGGAGGTGGTGCGCGCCGGTTTGCTCTCGGTGGATACCGGCCAGTACGAAGCGGCCAAATCCATCGGCATGCCGAGTCTGCAAGCGCTGCGTAGGATCATTCTGCCGCAGGCCATGCGCGTGATTATTCCGCCCGTAGGCAACGAGTTCATCAGCATGGTGAAAATGACCAGCCTGGCCAGTGTGATCCAGTACTCGGAGCTGCTGCACAACGCGCAAAACATCTACTACGCCAACGCGCGGGTCATGGAGCTGCTGATCGTCGCGGGCATCTGGTACCTGGCGGTGGTGACCGTTCTTTCATTTGGCCAAAGCCGCCTGGAGCGTCGCTTTGCCCGCGGCGCCGGCAAGCGTTCGTAAGTCTGGGTTGAGGAGATTTGCCCCATGAGAAGCATCGTCAAGGCCGTCAACCTGAACAAGTATTACGACCAGTATCACGCGCTGCGCGACATCAATATCGAGGTCGAACAAGGCGAGGTGATGTGCATCATCGGCCCGTCCGGCTCGGGTAAAAGCACCCTGCTGCGCTGCGTCAATCAACTGGAAAAAATCGACAAGGGCGGCCTATGGGTCGACGGCGAGCTGGTGGGTTACCGGGTGGTCGGCAACAAGCTGCACGAGATGAACGAAGTGCAGATCGCCCGCCAGCGCCTGGCCACTGGCATGGTGTTCCAGCGCTTCAATTTGTTCCCGCATATGACCGTGCTGCAGAACATCATCGAAGGCCCGTGCCAGGTGCTCAAACGCTCGCCCAAAGAGGCCATCGAAGATGCCATGGAGCTGCTGGCCCGCGTCGGCCTGGCGGACAAGCGCAATGCCTATCCGGTGGAATTGTCCGGCGGTCAGCAGCAGCGTGTGGCGATTGCCCGCGCCCTGGCGATGCGTCCCAAGTTGATGCTGTTTGACGAACCCACGTCGGCCCTCGACCCGGAGCTGGTAGGAGAAGTGCTGTCGGTGATGCGCGATTTAGCCACCACCGGCATGACCATGATCGTGGTCACCCATGAGTTGGGCTTCGCCCGTGAAGTGTCCAACCGCATGGTGTTTATGGACGCCGGCCAGATTGTGGAAGCCGGCAGCCCCGAAGAAATTCTAATAAGCCCACAAAACCCGCGTACCCAAAGCTTTATTTCTGCCGTTCGCACTTAACTAAATAACTAACGAGAACGTCCCCATGAAAAACCTGTTTATCCCTACCCTGCTCGCCGGCCTGATGGCCTCCACTGCTGTGTTCGCCTTGCCGGCGGCCATCAAGGACAAAGGCGAAATCAGCGCGGCCATCGTGCCGAACTACCCGCCGATGGATTTCAAAGACCCGGCCACCAACAAACTCACCGGTTTTGACTTTGACCTGGGCAATGCGTTGGCCGAGCGCCTGGGTGTAAAGATCAAATGGCAGGAAACCGGCTTCGAGCAGATGCTCAGCGGCCTGACCACCAAGCGCGTGGACATCGTGCTGTCAGGCATGACCGACACCGCCGAAAGGCAGAAATCGGTGACCTTTATCGACTACTTCACCAGCGGCCCACAGCTGTACACCCTGGCCAAGCGTGAAGAGATCAAGGAATTGACTGACTTGTGCGGTAAAAAAGTCGGCACCAGCCGCCGCACCACTTGGCCGTCGGAGATTACCGCATGGAGCAAGGAACACTGCGAAGCGGCGGGTAAGCCAGGCATCGTAGTGATCGGTACCGAAGGTTCGGCGGACGCGCGAGCGCAGTTGCAGCAGAACCGCCTGGATGCAGCGATGCAGGGCAGCGAAACCATTCCGTATCTGATGTCGTTGGACAAGGGCAAGTACAAGCCGGTGGGCTTGGCGATTTCCAAACAATTCACCGGGCTGGGCATCGAGAAGAGCAACACCGAGCTGGTCACGGCGATCAGTGAGACGTTGCAGGCCATGATCGATGACGGCACCTACGGCAAGATTCTGAAGAAGTGGGACCTGGAGCAAGGGGCGGTCGAGAAAATCACCATCAATGCCGGCCAGTAACAACACGGTCTGAAAATGTGCGAGGGGCTTGCCCCCGATAGCAGTGGTTCAGTTAACTGATGCTTGTCTGATACACCGCTATCGGGGGCAAGCCCCCTCCCACCTTTGATCTATGTTGTCGTTAAGTACTCTTTAGGACGCTCGCCTTCACCGTGGCCACCTACTCCCTGGTAATCCGCCGCTTGATGATCTGCTCGGTCACCATCGTGGTCAGCCGCGCCATGACCAGCCCGTTGCTGGCGCTGCTATTGAGCACCCGCCTGGGCCTCAACCAGCAGGACATCGGCCTGTTGATGGGCGTCGCGGTGTTTATCGCCACGCTGCTGGGCTTGTATGGCGGCTACATCATCGATCGTTTGGAAAAACGCAAGCTGTTGATCCTGGCGATGCTCTCCAGCTCCATCGGTTTTCTGTTGCTGACCTTTGCCAGCAACCTCTACCTCACCACCTTGACCCTGGTGATCACCGAAGCCGCCTCGGCACTGTTTTTGATCGGCTCCAAGGCAATCATCAGCGAAAACCTGCCGGTGGGGGAACGGGCCAAGGTGTTTTCCCTGCGTTACACCCTGACCAACGTCGGCTACGCCACCGCCCCCATGGTGGGCGTAGTGATCGCCGGGCATATGCCGTTGGCGCCGTTTTTGATCGCCAGCGCGATTGCCTTGGGCAGTGTGTTCCTGATGATCGGCATCCCGCCCACTCAACGCGACGAAAGCGTCAAGCCACTGAGTTTTCTCAGCACGCTGCGTACCTTGCGCAATGATCGCACGTTGATCCTGTTCACCAGCGGCAGCTTGTTCAGCACCATTGTCCACGGGCGCTATACGCTTTATCTGTCACAGTTTCTGCTGGTGGCCTACAAGCCGGAGCAGGCGCTGAAAATTCTGTCAGCGGTGCTGGCATGCAATGCCGTTACCGTGATCGCCATGCAATACCAGATCGGCCGCTTCCTCAAGCGTGAGCAATTACGCTACTGGATCGTGCTGGGCACCACGCTGTTCATCGCCGGGTTGGTTGGCTTCAGCCTCGCGGACGGTCTGCTGAGCTGGTGCGTGGCAATGTTCGTGTTCACCTTGGGCGAGATGATCATCTACCCATCGGAGTTCCTGTTTATCGACACCATCGCCCCGCAAGCGCTGCGTGGCAGTTACTACGGCGCACAGAACCTGGCGGCGTTCGGCGGCGCGATGAGCCCGGTGATCTGCGGCTATCTGTTGATCAACGCAGCGCCCACCAGCATGTTCTACGCCCTGGGTGCGTTGACCGCGCTGGGCGGCACCTTGTGTTTTCTGAGTGGACGGCGGGTTGCAGGTTCTTGCTGATATTTACCTAGGATCCGGCTATTAATAGCGAACTTTCTCACGGACCCGAGCCCCATGAAATTCGACACGGCCTACTGCCTGAGTCTCGACGAAAAGCTATCGATCTATGATGTGCGCGAGCTGAATTTCGACGAAACCGTCGCCTTCGATTCTGACAAGGACAGCTTTCTGTGCCCCAACGACGTGTGCCGCGCTGCGTTCCAAGCGAGCAACGTGCTGACCACCTTCAACGCGAAAAACGTCAACTACCTGCGCACGCCACATTTCAAAAACACCCCGGCCACCCAGCATATCGACGGTTGCCGTTACGCCAGCACGCACAAGGGCGCTGCCGGCGAAAGCGACGACGAGCGAGAGGACAATTTCCCATCGGAATTTGTACTGACGCGACGTACTTACCCACGCAACCCCGCACTGCCCGGTCACGAAGAGAAGATCCCACAAGATCCGACGAAGACGCCTTCAACACGCGTAGGCTCCCCCGCCAGCTCCCACGAAAGCGCACCGGACAAAACCAGCGTGTTCGCCCATCCGGTGGAGTGCTATGTATCGAACATCGACAATAAGGACAAGCTGAAAAGCATGCCGTTGAAGATCGGCGATCACACCGCGACCTACTGGACGTTTTTCAAGAAAATCGAATACTTGCAAGACAACAAGGGCCTGATTTACTGGGGCAAGATCAAAGAGATCAAGGACTACACCAACAGCTTTCGCATCGACTTCGAAAAGAAGGTATGGCTGGACAAGAAACCCTATTCGGTGAATGTCTATCTGAGCAAAAAACTCATCGAGAACTATCGCAAACGCAAGGCATTCCTGGAGCAGATCAAAGCGGCTGTCGACAGTGAACGCACGCTATATTGCTTCTTTTACGGCGTGACCCCGGAGTTGAAACAGGTGCCGAGCAAGAAAAACCCGGAACAGACGTTCGGGGTATTCAGCGCGGATATCGAGAACCTGGACCATCTGATCATTCGCGAGGCGCCAGGGGTGCAATAGCAGGTGGCTCAACGCCAAGAGACGGCACAAGTTGATGAGCGGTCAAAACAACTGTACAAAAACACAGTATAGTTTGCCTTCACTCGTCGAACCCTGGAGAAATTCCATGTCCTCTCTGGCAATCAGTTCTTTCGTAGACCAACAGATCCTGCTGCACCAATTCACCGCCAAGCACTGCGTGCAGGCCCGCGCCATGTTGGGCTGGAGCCGGGAAGAGCTGGCACGCCAGGCAGGTGTGACGGTCGACGCCGTGCAACGCTTTGAGCAGCACGTCGAGGCCGATGACGAAACCCGCCTGGCGTTGGCGTTTCGGCTGGAGGCTGAAGGGTTGGTATTCTTCCCGGGCTTCGCACCGGGATGGGGTATGACCGCTCGCAAGTGGGCCGCCAGCCCCACCGAACCTGCCCCCCAGAGCATGATTGCACGGCTGATGGGCACCACCGCAGCAGCCATGGACTCGACCACGCCTCACGCCAATGGAGCTTAGCCACTCAGCCTATTCCGTGCCTACGGCGGTTATGAAGATTTCAGCCGAGCGGCGTTGCGATAGGCCTGTGCCAGCGCCGCCAGAGAGTCCCTGGACCATCGCGCGCCGTAAAACCATAACGTGGCGCCATCTTCGAGGGGTTCGCCCACCTTGGGGTAACCAGCCCAGCAAGCCGCATGGAATGCCCCGCTGCGGCTGTCCGACACCAGGGCATCCAGACGGTATTGGTTTATCAGATCATCGATTTCATTGCGGGTATGCAGGTCGAATTGCAGGCTGGCGTCCAACCGCTGTGCCGACACTGGAAACAGCAACGCCCCTCCCCGGCGCAGCCTCTCCAGTGCGCGCATGAAGGATGCGGAGTGCTCGATGGAGGCGTGGGCATCGCCCTGCTGGTAGCGGTCGGCAAACCCTACACGCTTGCCAGCCAAAAATGAGGTAACCGTGCGGGTGGTGTCGTTTTGCACCAATGGCACTTCCACCATCACCGGCTCGGTAGGGTCCACGCCGCTTAACGCTATGAGTGACAGCGACGGATCCCGCATGGGTTTTGCAGGCAGGCTGGGCGCGCTGAAACCGGGAATCGGAATATGACTTTCCAGGTGAATACGAGCTTGGGGGGCTGTATCGAAAGCAATACCCTTTTTTGCGCCTCCAGCGTCAGTGGAGACCTGAGGCGGACCGCAGGCGGGTTTTGTCGATTCGCCCTGCACCAGCCCCAGTGACGACACTGGGCAAACGACTGTTTTTGAACACGGTTTCCTGTAATCCTTTTCCATCGGATGGCCCCCTGCGATAATTTTCCGGGGGATGATCGCACCCTTGACTGGCACCTGTCGCAGCCTTGAAACAGCTTGAAAACTCCTTTTTCGACGGCGCTTTCGTCAGCTCGCCAGATGTTCCCGAGCACCATGGGTTTCCACGTCCAGCCACCAGGCATGCCCACGCTCTGGCTGATTCAAACTGAATGCCCGTCCCATTGGTGGCGTTGCAATCGACACATTTCGCTCCCACGCTAATGCCATGATGCGATCAAAGGGTTCGTGCCAGGCATGGAACGCCAGATCGAAGGTGCCGTTGTGGATCGGCAGCAGCCAACGGCCTTTAAGGTCGATGTGGGCCTGCAGGGTTTGCTCGGGCTGCATGTGAACATGGGGCCAGTCGACGTTGTACGCACCGGTTTCCATCAGTGTCAGATCGAAGGGGCCGTAGTGTTCACCGATACGTTTGAAGCCGTCGAAGTAGCCTGTGTCGCCGCTGAAAAAAATTCGCCGTGAGCCGTCGATCATGACCCATGAACACCACAGGGTGTGGTTGGCATCGAACAGGCCGCGCCCGGAAAAATGTTGGGCGGGGGTGGCGACAAAACGAATGCCATCCACCTCGGTGCCCTGCCACCAGTCCAATTGACGCACTTTGCTGGCATCTACCCCCCACTTGACCAAAATGTCGCCCACGCCCAGCGGCGCGAGGAAATGCCGGGTTTTGTCGGCCAGTTGGATGACAGCATTGCGGTCCAGATGGTCGTAGTGGTTGTGGGAAAGAATCACCGCTTCAAGGTCAGGCAGTTCATCCAGACTAATCGGCGGTTGGTGGAAACGCTGGGGGCCGGCCCAACTGAATGGGGAAGCGCGTTCGGCGAAGACCGGGTCGGTCACCCAGAACTTGCCGCGCATTTTCAACAGCACGGTGGAATGTCCCAGGCGAAACACACTGTGGTCCGGCGCATTCCATAACTGGTCGCGGGTCAGCGGTTCGACGGGTATAGCCCCTACCGGCCGCGTTGTGCGGGGTTTGTTAAACAGCATGTTCCAGAAAATACGCAACGTTTTGCCGAAACCGCCATGCTGCACGGGGGCTTCGTTGCTGAAAGCGCCTTTACCCTGCTCGGCGGGTTTGGCTGAAGGGACGACACGGGATGAAATCATGGCCATGACAGAGTGACTCCTACAGTCCGCTCATAAACTACACTGCACAGTGTAGTTTCAAGATTGCAACAAAACCCGTAGCAAGTAAACTACCGAGTGTAATTTCCCTCCTGAGAGCCGACCGCCAACCATGACTGCCCCTCAACGTCTTACCGACCGCAAACGCGAAGCCATCGTGAGCGCGGCGATCAGCGAATTTCGCGAAAACGGTTTCGAGGTCACCAGCATGGACAAGATCGCCGCCACTGCCGGGGTCTCTAAACGCACGGTCTACAACCATTTCCCGAGCAAAGAAGAATTGTTCGCCGAGATACTTCATCAACTCTGGGCCAGCACGGTCGCGCAGTTAGACGTCTGCTACAGCAGCGACCGCCCGTTGCGCGAACAGTTGCGCGGGTTGTTGGAGGCGAAGATGAAGATGATGTCGGATAACAACTTTCTCGACCTGGCCCGAGTTGCCATTGCCGCCACGATCCATTCGCCAGAACGCGCGCAGAATATGGTCACGCGTTTGAGCCAACGGGAAGAAGGCTTTACCCAATGGGTCCGCGCGGCTCAAGAAGACGGGCGGCTATCCGGCAACGACCCGGCCTTTGCCGCTCACCAGATCCAGAGCCTGCTCAAGGCGTTTGCATTCTGGCCGCAGATTACGCTGGGCCAACCCACCCTCGACGCGGCCACCCAGGCCCGCGTGATTGAGTCCGCCATCGACCTGTTTCTGGCCGGCTACGAAATCAAGCCCAGCACACAGCCATAACGACTGTTGCAACAGCGACATTCCTGGTCGCTTTTGACGCATCTGCCATCCTTTTTGCGCAAATGGCCTGGAAGGACACTGATTATTCCTACCTGAATAATTGACAATATTCACGGGAGTTATCCGATCAACGGTAATTCCCCAGAATGCGTGCCTTTATATCTACAAAAAAATCAGCTAACCCAGGTATCTATGGAAAACCGACAAGGCAAAGGGATCTCGTTTGCCAGGCGTATTTACAAGCCAAGAATCATCGGCGCGGCCATGTGCTGCCTCAGTGTGACCGCCGCGCTCTACCCGCTGGGGATGCCTGCGTGGGTCTGGGCGGCGCTGCTGGTCAATGGTTTTGTCTGGCCTCATGTGGCGTATCAACTGGCTATCCGGGCCAAGTTTCCCTACAACGCTGAACGGCGCAACCTGCTGTTTGATGCCCTGTTCAGCGGGTTTTGGACCGCAACGCTGCAATTTACGCCGTTGACCAGCGTCACCCTGCTGTCGATGGTAGCCATGAACAACGTGGCCGCCGGCGGCCAGCGTTTGTTGCTAGGCGGGCTGCTGGCCCAATTGTTCGGAGCAGGATTGGCCTGGGTGTTGTTTGGCGTGCAACTGAACCTCAATGTCAGGCTGATAGAGGTGTATGCCTGCCTGCCGATGCTGACGCTCTACCCCATGGCTATCGGCATGGTCTGCTATCAGTTGGCGATAAAACTGTCGGACCACAAACGCACGCTCAGCGCCCTGAGCCGTATCGACAGCCTCACGGAGCTGCTCAATCACGGTTCCTGGAAAGACTTGCTGAACCTCAAGTTCCACAAGTGCCAGCATCAGAAAAGCCACGCCACCATCGCGCTGATCGATATCGATCACTTCAAGCAAATCAACGACACCCACGGCCATATCGTCGGCGACACGGTGCTGCGGCAATTGAGCCTGGAGCTACGGCGCAACCTGCGGGATAACGACCTGGCCGGGCGTTATGGAGGCGATGAGTTCTGTGTGATCCTTCCGCAAATGTCACTGGAAAAGGCAGCGCAGCGCATGGAACGCCTGCGGGAAACCTTCTGCAACTATCGCATCCCTCACCTTCCGGAGCTTAAGGTCAGCCTGAGCATCGGCCTGGCGGATTTCCAGCCGGTCTACGACGATGCAGCCAGTTGGCTGAATGCGGCAGACCGTGCCCTGTATGCCGCCAAACACACCGGCCGCAACCGGGTCTGCACCAACACCGACAGGCTAGCGCGCTCGGCCTGATAGTGGCGCAATGACATCTCGTCCGAAATATCCGCGCTTTCCCGCAGAGATACCATAATGCCATTACTGGTCGGCCGCCTAACAAAGGTCCTGTCCTTGGAACGAACTTCTGGTCGGGCTGATCACTCTGAACCGGTTGTTCCACCCACACTGCCAGCACACGGAGGCTGGCAATGAGCACGTCAGCCGTAGGGCCTATGCCTTACGGGGGCAGGCGCATAACCACGGATAACCTCAGACGCTTGCTTGCTCGAGCACACCATCATGTTTTTCAATACTCATAAGAAAACGATCGACACCCTGCAATACACCCTCAATCAACAGAACAGCCTGCTGAACGCCATGGAACGCTCCATGGCAGTGATCGAGTTCGACCCGCAAGGCCAAGTGCTGCGGGCCAACGACAACTTTCTCAAAACCTTGCGCTACCGAGCCGACCAAGTGCTGGGCCAACCCCATCGAATGTTTTGCACCACCGCATTCGCCCGCAGCGCCGAATACGCCCAGTTGTGGACGAACCTACGCAGCGGCCAGTTCCAGTCCGGCACGTTCGAACGGGTGGCTGGCGACGGCCAGTCGGTGTGGCTGGAGGCCAGCTACAACCCAGTATGCGATGACACCGGCCGCCTGATCAAAGTGGTCAAGTACGCCATGGACGTCACCCCGCGCCTGCAAAGCGAAAGCGAATCCAACGGCAAACTCGAAGCCATCGGTCGGGCCATGGCAGTGATCGAGTTCAACCTGGACGGCACGGTAATCACAGCCAATACAAACTTCCTGCAACGCATGGGTTATAGCCTGGCGCAGATCCAGGGCCAGCATCACCGTATTTTCTGCGCCCCGAACACCGCCGGCACCCAGGCTTACAGCGATTTCTGGCGGCGCCTGAACCAGGGCGAACTGTTCAGCGGGCAGTTCGAACGCGTGGATAAACACGGCAACACCGTATGGCTCGAAGCCAGTTACAACCCGGTCTACGACGCAGGCGGGCGCCTGTGCAAAATCGTCAAATTCGCCTCGGACGTAACGGCCAGAGTGCAGCAGCACGCCGCCGATGCCGCCAGCGCGGCCCAGGCCTATCACATCTCCATGACCACACGGGACATTGCCGAAAAAGGCGCCGAGGTGATTCAGCAAAGTGCCAGCGGGATGCGCGACATTGCCGTCGATATCGACGGTTCTTCGCACTTGATCGCCAAATTGGGCGAGCGCTCCGAACAGATCACCGCCATCGTCAACACCATTCGCGCGATCGCCGACCAGACCAACTTGCTCGCGCTCAATGCCGCCATCGAGGCGGCCCGGGCCGGTGAGCAAGGACGCGGGTTCGCTGTGGTCGCCGATGAAGTTCGGCAATTGGCGGCGCGCACCAGTGGCTCGACATCCGAGATATCCAGCATGATCGCGATGATCCAGAACGAAACCCGCCAGGCCATCACCAGCATGGACGGCACCCGTGACCGTGCGGCGCTGGGGGTAGACCTGGCCAACCGCGCCGGCGCGGTGATCGTGCAGATCCGTGAGGGCACCAGCGAGGCGGTGCAGGCAGTGAGTGCGTTTGCCAACGTGCGGGGGGCTCACTGAGCCGGGGCTCGGATCATTCATGCAGTAGACAGTCGGCCAGAGCTATAGTGAACCACTGTCTCACCGTTGATGATCCGAGCCTGCCATGACCCCAGATGCCCCTCAAAAAAAACCTGTCGACCACCTGCGTTTCCACCGAGGCCACGCCCACCTGGCGCCGACGTTCGGTAACGACGCCTTCGCACTCAAAGCCGAAGCGTTTGCGCGGTTCTTCGGCACCCCCGCGTTTCTCGGTGCACAAACCCTGATCGTGATCCTGTGGGTGGCCCTCAACGTAAGTGGTATCACCCACTTCGACGTCTACCCATTTATCCTGCTCAACCTGGCTTTCAGCCTGCAGTCAGCTTATGCCGCACCGTTGATCCTGCTGGCCCAGACGCGCCAGGCCGCACGGGACAAGGCCCAGTCCGATGCCGACGCCCAACACCGCGAAGCCTTGGCCATTGCCAACAGCGAGCGCCAGGCCCAAGCCGAGCAAACCACCAAGCAGCTACTGGAATTGCTGGAGCAGAACACCCGGCTGACGGAAATCACCAAGCAGCTCTCGGAGCACATCGACAGCCTGACGTGCGAAATGCATGAGCACTTTGTGCGCAAGACTTAGGCTTGCGGCAAGCGCACCTGTTTTCCCAACTCATCGAACAGCGTCACCACTGAGCGCAAGGCCCTGCAATCGGGGCGCGTGAGCAGCCACAGAGCGGTGTCATGCCCGGTCAGCACCGGGCCAAGCGCTTGCAGGCCGCTACCCAGCAGAAAGTCCGGCAGTGCCGCCACCCCAAGCCCCGCCCGCACCAGTTCGGTGACCGACAACATGCTGTTGCAACGATAGCTGGGGCGTACACCCGGCAAGTGCTGGCGGCGCCAGACGACGGTGGGGTGATCGGGCAGAAAATCATCCGGTGCGACCCAGGCCAGTTCCGCCAACTCACAGCCTGCGTGGCGGGCTGCATAGTCGGTGCTGGCGCAGACTTGGTAGGACACACGCCCCAGACAACGGCCGACAAGATGCTCCGGCGGCGTGCGCGTCAGGCGCAGGGCAATGTCGGCATCGCGGCGGCTGAGGTTGGCGAAGTCATTGGAGGTAGTCAGTTCCAGGCTCAGCGCCGGGTAGTCCGGCATGAACTGCGCCAGCGCCGGTAGCAGCAAACCTTGCAGCACGGAGTCGGTGCACGTCAGGCGCACCGTGCCGCTGATCACTTCACCGCCCTGCTCCACGCCGATTCGCGCCGCTTCCAACGCTTGCTCCGCCCGTTCGGCCTGTTGCGCCAAGTTGCTGGCCAGGCCGGTGGGCAGGTAGCCGGCGCGGCTCTTTTCAAACAGCGTCTGGCCCAGCGCCGCCTCCAGTCGCCGCACGGCGCGGAATACCGTGGACACATCCACCCGCAGCAGCGCCGCCGCCCGCGCCAGGGTGCCGCCGCGCACCAGCGCGAGGATCAGAGAGAGATCGGCATAGTCGAGCTGATAGTGCATAGCTGCATTGAGCATGTGTTCAAACGCCAATATTGATTGCGTGGGCGCCAATCTATAGTGCACGCCAGGACACCACAAGCCATGGGACGCCCACGATGAAAGCCAAGCACTTGCACCTCGCCTTGATCGGCGACTACAACCCCGATGTGATTGCGCACCAGGCGATTCCCGTCGCGCTGCAACAGGCTGCCGACCGCCTCGGCGTGCAGGTCCATCCGCAGTGGCTCGACACCGACACCCTCACAGCCGGTTCGCAGTTGCACCGCTTCGACGGTTTCTGGTGCGTGCCCGCCAGCCCCTACCGTGATACCGAAGGCGCCTTGCATGCCATCCGCTTTGCCCGCGAACAGCGGCGTCCTTTCCTCGGCACCTGCGGCGGCTTTCAACATGCCGTGCTCGAATATGCCCGCAATGTACTGGGCTGGGTCGATGCCGAACACGGCGAGCTGGCGCCCCACGCCGCCCGCGTGGTGATCACTCCGTTAAGTTGCTCGTTGGTGGAGGCCACCGATACCGTACGGTTAGCGTCCTACACCCGTATCGCCGACGCCTACGGCCAATTGGAGATCGAAGAAGGCTATCGCTGCCGCTACGGCGTGAACCCGGACTTCGCCCAGGCCCTATTCGAAGGCGACCTGATCCCTACCGGGCACGATTCGGCCGGCGACCTGCGCGCGGTGGAGCTACTGGATCATCCGTTCTTTGTCGCAACCCTGTTCCAGCCCGAACGTGCAGCGCTCAAAGGCACCCCACCGCCGCTGGCGCTAGCACTGCTCAAGGCCTGCCAGGCGGTGTCGGCATGATCGCTGACACACCGGCGGCGCCCTACTACGCGGTGATTTTCACCTCGCTGCGCACCGAAGGCGATCAAGGCTACAGCCAGGCCGCCATGCGCATGCTCGAACTGGCTCGTGAACAACCGGGGTTTCTCGGGGTGGAGTCAGCGCGAGAGGACGGCCTGGGGATCACCGTGTCGTATTGGGCCAGCGAAGCGGCGATCCTGGCCTGGAAACATCACGCCGAACACCGGGCGGTGCGTGAGCAAGGGCGTAGCACCTGGTACTCGGCGTTTCACACGCGGGTGTGCAAGGTAGAACGGGACTACACCTTTTAGGCGCGAGCCTGGGCCTGCACCAGACTGCGCATGGCGCTGATCTGCGGAATTTCCACCCGGCGCATATACACCCGCAGCGGTTCGGTGATGTTGATGCGATCGTCGATGTTCTGATCGAGCAGCAACTGAATGCGCTCGCGGGACAGGGTCATGGTTTGCCCCGGAGCCGGCAGCCAGACAAATTCGGCGCAGGGGATAATGCCGTCATCGGCCACGTCCATGCCGAACGAGTCTTCGCTGAAACGCACGATGTACTGGCCGGTTTTGCGGTTAAGGCCGACGAAACCGTTGAGTTGGTCGGCGGCCTGGCAGATAAGCTCGGAAGTGATGCGCATGCTAAACCTCACTGAAAAGTCCCACAGGGACTGGAAAGATGGTTTACACGCGTGGCAGAAGTTGCTGTCCTCTGACGGGGCAGCTGCGGGCAAGAGTACTGCAATGCAGGGTAAAAATGCGCAGAAAATTGGCGCGAGCGCACGTTAATGTCGGTTTGGTGATAGCGCCGTTCGCAATCAATTGTTAAAAAGGAGCCCTTCTCAAAGCTACCTCCAAGAAAGGACTTCGCCTATGCCTGCCACGTTCACCAAGAGCGCCTTGCTGCTCGCCCTGATGCTCGGCCTGGGCCACGCACAGGCCGCCGAACCGATCAGCCCGGCTGAATTGGCAACCAACGAAGGCATTCCATACCCCGCCGTGATCGCGCACCGTGGCGCGTCCTACGATGCTCCCGAATCCACTGCCGCCGCTTACAAAGTCGCACGCGACCTGGGCGCCGATTACCTGGAACTGGACCTGCAACGCAGCAAGGACGGCGTACTGTTCGCCCTGCACGACAACAACCTGCAACGCACCACCGATGTGGCCACCAAGTTCCCCGAGCGCAAAGACGCGCCGGCCAATGAATTCACTTGGAAAGAACTGCAAACCCTCGATGCCGGCAGTTGGTTCAACGCTGCCTACCCGGACCGCGCGCGGCCGGGGTTCGTCGGCCTGAAAATCCTCAGCCTGGACGACATCATCAAGATCGCCGAGGGCAACCCGCAGCACAAACCCGGGCTGTACATCGAAACCAAAGAGCCCCAGCAATTCCCTGGCATCGAAGCCGACCTGAAAAACAAGCTGCTGGATAAAGGCTGGTTGAGTTCCGCCGGTTCCAAGCTGGGCAAGAGCAACACCGGCGTGGGTCAGGGCAAGGGCCGCGTAGTGCTGCAAACCTTTGAAACCGCCAGCCTCAAAGAACTGCAAAAGGAAATGCCGAACACGCCGAAGATCCTGCTGCTGTGGGTAGGCGAAGGCAGCATCGAGCCGAAGTCCAAGCAGACCTTTGCCGAATCCGGCGAGCCAACCAAGGCCGCGTATTACGCCAAGCAAGAACCCAAGGACGCCGCCGAATTTGAAAAATGGGTGGACCAGGCCAAGAGCCTTGGCGCCATCGGCACCGGCCCATCGGCTCAGCTGACCAACCTGGGCGACCAGAGCTACACCGACCTGGTCAAGCCGGAAATGAACAAGCTGACCCACGATAAGGGCCTGCTGGTCCACGTCTACACGGTGGATGAGCCCGTGGACTTCGACAAAGTGATGAAGGCCGGCGTCGACGGTATCTTCACCAACCGCGCCGCCGAACTGCTGAAGTTCTACAAGCGCTGGCCGTCGTCGAGCGTGCAGGATCTGCTCAACGACTATAAGTACTGAGTGCGCCTTTAAGGATGAGTTAAGTTGCGCCGGTTAATCTGGCGCCACTTAAACAGCTCAACCGAGAAGGAAGCCCACCATGAAAACCCTGACTGCCCTGTTCGCTGCCACTGCCCTGACGTTGACCGCCGGCCTGGCCCAGGCGGACGTTCGCCCGGACCAGATTGAAGGCCTGCTCAAGTCCGGCGAAGTGATGCCATTCGAAAAACTCAACGCCGCCGCCGTGGCCAAACATGCCGGCGCCAGCATCACCGATACCGAGCTGGACCACAAAAACGGCGTACTGGTCTACGAGGTCGAAATGACCGACACCGCCGGTAAAAAGTGGGACGTGACCCTCAACGCCAAAACCGGCGCGGTGCTGGAAGACAAGCAAGACAATTGATCTACCCCTTTAAAAACGCGCTACCTTCGGGTGGCGCTTCTTTATGGGCGCCTTCAAACCGTAATGTCCGCGTCATACAGCCTTGCAATGATTCGCCCACGCGAACCTGTGAAACGTCCTACAGGTGCTTTCTCTGCGAGCCCCCATGAACCACAGCATCGACCACAGCCACCAGGATTCCGATCTGTTTGGCTTGCTCTACGGTTTTCGTTTTCGCCCAGGTGAAAAAGGCGAACAGATCGATTCAGCCACGGCCTTGCAAGCGTTGCAGCAACCGGCCGATCCGGATGAGTTCCTATGGCTGCACCTGAACCTGGCGCACGCCGCCTGCGAGCGCTGGATGAAAGCGCATCTGCAATTGCCCGAGGAGTTTTTTGAGGCGTTGCACGAAGGCTCCCGTTCCACACGGATCGAACATGTCGACTCGGCGTTGCTGGCCGTGGTCAACGACGTGGTGTTCAACTTCAGCAGCATGGTGTCGTCGGATATTTCCACGCTGTGGGTATGCGCGCGCAGCCGCCTGTTGATCAGTGCGCGCCTGCAACCGCTGCACTCGGTGGACAAGTTGCGTTCGTCGGTCAAAGGCGGCGAGCGCTTTCGTTCGCCCCTGGAATTGCTGGTGCATCTGCTGCGCGATCAAGGCGAGGTGCTGACGCAGATCGTGCGCAAAACCAGCATCAGCGTCGACCATATCGAAGACCAGTTGCTCTCCTCGCGCCTGTCTACCAACCGCGCCGAACTGGGCGCCATGCGCCGGGTGCTGGTGCGCCTGCAACGCCTGCTGGCGCTGGAGCCGGGCTCGCTGCTGCGCCTGCTTAATCGCCCGCCGCAGTGGTTGCAGAAGGAAGACGTGAAAGAGCTGCGTAAATCCACCGAGGAGTTCGCGCTGATCATCAACGACCTGACGGCCCTGGGTGAGCGCATCAAGTTGCTACAGGAAGAAATCGCCGCCAACCTCAACGAGCAGAGCAACCGCACGTTGTTCACCCTCACCGTGGTGACGGTGCTGGCGCTGCCGATCAATATCATCGCCGGCTTCTTCGGCATGAACGTGGGCGGCGTGCCGCTTTCCCAAGACCCGGAGGGCTTCTGGATCCTGGTGGCGCTGGTGGCGACGTTCACCCTGATTGCCGGGCGCTGGGCATTCCGCAAGCGTAAAGACTACTGAGACGAGTAATCCCGCCGTAGGAACAGACCGACGGTGGCCTCAATTGCTTAAACCATGACTTGACGCAGCATCTCTGTAACATTCTGCAATGATCATGGGCGACATCCTCCTTAATCTGGATGCTCCGGCATGGCCACCCCTTCCCTGACTGCCTCGCTGTCCACCGCAACGGCAGACCCCAAACCTCGGCTGGACAAGAAACCCAGCCTGTTGACCGTGATCATCTTTTTCGCCGTGCTCGCCATGGGCTTGCTGTTCACCGCCTATAGCCTGATGCACGACATGCATGAAATGGGCGCACAGCTCACCACCTGGACGCCTTTCCTCCTGCTGGGCGTGGCACTGCTGATTGCCCTGGGTTTCGAATTCGTCAACGGTTTCCACGACACCGCCAACGCCGTGGCCACGGTGATCTACACCAATTCGCTGCCGCCGCATTTCGCGGTGGTGTGGTCAGGCTTTTTCAACTTTCTCGGCGTGTTGCTTTCCAGCGGCGCGGTGGCGTTCGGCATCATCGCCCTGCTGCCGGTGGAGCTGATCCTGCAGGTGGGCTCCAAGGCCGGTTTCGCCATGATCTTCGCCCTGCTGATCGCGGCGATCCTGTGGAACCTGGGCACCTGGTGGCTGGGTTTACCGGCGTCGTCGTCCCATACCCTGATCGGTTCGATCATCGGCGTGGGCGTGGCAAACGCCTTGATGCACGGGCGTGACGGCACCAGCGGGGTGGACTGGAGCCAGGCGATCAAGATCGGTTACGCCTTGCTGCTCTCGCCGCTGATCGGCTTTGTGTTTGCCGCGTTGCTGTTGCTGGCCCTGCGCGCCTTCGTGAAGAACCGCGCGCTGTACAAGGCGCCCAAAGGCGACACTCCGCCGCCGTGGTGGATCCGCGGCATGCTGATCGCCACCTGCACCGGGGTGTCGTTCGCCCACGGCTCCAACGATGGCCAGAAAGGTATGGGCCTGATCATGCTGATCCTGGTCGGCACCCTGCCGATGGCCTATGCCCTGAACCGCGCCATGCCCGCCGAGCAATCGTTGCAGTTTGCGGCGGTGGCCGAAGTGACCCAGGCCGCACTGGTCAAATCCGCCCCACAGCCGCTGACCGGCGACCCGCGTGGAGTGCTCTCGGTGTACGTGCGCACCAAGGAAGCCACCCCGGAACTGGTGCCCGCCCTCGCCGCCCTGACCGGTCATATCGGCGATGAAGTCAAAGGTTACGGCTCCCTGGCCAAAGTCCCCGCCGAAGCGGTCGGCAACGTACGCAATGACATGTATTTGGCGAGCGAAACCATCCGCTTGATGGAAAAGGGCAAAGTCGGTCACTTCGATGCCGACACCCAAGACAAGCTGCAACTGTTCAAACAGCAGATCGACAACTCCACGCGTTTTATTCCGCTGTGGGTGAAGATCGCCGTGGCCATCGCCCTGGGCCTCGGCACCATGGTCGGCTGGAAGCGCATCGTGGTGACGGTGGGTGAAAAGATCGGCAAGACCCATATGACCTACGCCCAGGGCGCCGCGGCGGAAACCGTGGCAATGCTGACCATCGGCGCGGCAGACATGTATGGCTTGCCGGTGTCGACCACCCATGTGTTGTCCTCCGGCGTGGCGGGCACCATGGTCGCCAATGGCGGCGGCTTGCAGATGAAGACCATCCGCAATTTGCTGATGGCCTGGGTACTGACACTGCCGGCGGCGATTGTGTTGTCCGGCAGCCTGTACTGGCTGTTTACCAACCTGTTCTGACGTACCTTGAGCAAACCTGTGGGTGGTACTGCTGTGGGAAGCAGGCTCGCTGTGGTGAGCGGGCTCGCTGTGGTGGTGGGCTTGCTGTGGTGAGCGGGCTTGCCCCGCGCTGGGCTGCGAAGCAGCCCCAAATCCAGGCACCTCGGTGTCTCAGCTAAACCATATCGTCTGGAATGGGGCCGCTTCGCAGCCCAGCGCGGGGCAAGCCTGCTCACCACAAAGCCCCCCTCACCCAAACAGGCTTGCTCACCACAGCAACCCCCTTCCCACCAGGATGGAGCCGGGATTAAACGTGGGTCTGCACCATGGCGGCCAACCAGTCCATAAACACCCGAACACGCAACGGCAAATGCCGTTGCCCGGCGTACAGCAGGGCCACCTCCAACGGCGGTGGCGAGTAGTCCGGCAAGATCGCTACCAGTTCACCGCGCGCCAATTCGTCGAGCATGCCCAGGGTCGGCACTTGAATAATCCCGAAACCACCCAGGCAGGCCGACTTGTACGCATCGGTGCTGTTGACCGTCACCCGCCCCGCCATGGGAATCCGTTGCACCTTGTTGCCTTGCAGATACTCGAAACCCGCCGAACGTGACCCCAGCGGGCGTACGTAATGCACCAGGTGATGGTCGGCCAAATCGGCCAAGGTCTGCGGCACGCCGAAGCGTTGCAGGTAGGTGGCGCTGGCGCAGTTGATCATCGGCAGGCTGCACAGCGCGCGGGCCACCACGGTTTGATCCGGCTGCGCGCCGATGCGCAATACGCAATCGAACCCTTCGGCGAGCAGGTCGACCTGACGGTCGGTAGCGCTGATTTCCAACTCGATCAGCGGGTGGGCGTCCATGAACGAGGGCAGCCGCGGCAGGATCACTTCCCGTGCCAGGGCGTTGGGCATGTCCACGCGGATACGCCCGGCCAGTTGGGCTTCGTCCTGGCGAAACAAGCCTTCGAGTTCCTCCATATGCGCCAGTAAATCCTTGCTGCGTTCGTAGAGCACGCGACCGTCCTGGGTCGCTTGGACCTTGCGCGTGGTGCGTTGCAACAAGCGCGCGCCGAGCAGCTCCTCCAGCGCCTGCACATGCTCGGACACCGTGGAACGCGGCAGGCCCAGGCTCTCGCCGGCGCCGGTGAAACTCGACAGTTCGGTGACGCGCACAAAGGTGCGCAGCAGCTCAAGTTTGTTCATGGGATTGTTCGCCTTATCCGGCCAGTGTTTCCGATATAGCGCTGTTTATCACGTTATTACCGGACAAATACACTTCTTCCCACGATCACATCAGAGGACTGCACCATGACCCGTAAAATCGCATTGATCACCGGCGCCAGCCGAGGTCTGGGTAAAAACGCAGCATTGCACCTGGCCGCCCAGGGCGTCGACATCATCGGCACTTACCACAGCAAGGCCGACGAAGCCCAGGCACTGGTGGCGCAGATCGAACAATTGGGCGGGCGCGCGGCGATGCTGAAGCTGGATGTGAGCCAGAGTGCCACGTTCGGTGATTTTGTCGGCGATGTGGCTGGCGTGCTGAAAGAGGTTTTCGCACAGGATCGCTTTGATTTTCTGATCAATAACGCCGGCATCGGCATCCACGCCAGCTTCGCCGAAACCACCGAAGCACAGTTCGACCAACTGCTGGCGATCCAATTCAAGGGCCCGTTTTTCCTGACTCAGAAGCTACTGCCATTGATCCGCGACGGCGGCCGCATCCTCAACGTGTCCAGCGGCCTGGCGCGCTTCAGCCTGCCCGGTTATGCGGCTTACGCGGCCATGAAAGGCGCCATGGAAGTGCTGACCCGTTATCAGGCCAAGGAGCTGGGCAGCCGTGGCATCAGCGTCAACATCCTCGCCCCTGGCGCCATTGAAACCGACTTCGGCGGCGGTGCCGTGCGCGATAACGCTGACCTCAACGCAATGGTCGCCAGCAACACCGCCCTGGGCCGCGCGGGCTTACCGGACGATATCGGCGGGGCCATTGCCAGCCTGCTTGCCGACGGTAGTCATTGGATCACCGGTCAGCGGATCGAGGCGTCGGGCGGCATGTTTCTGTAAGAAACGCTCGCGCAGCACGTCATAGCCCCAGTGATACACATAGGTGTACGGCAAAAAAAACAGCAGTACACCTATGTCCAGCATCAACGCCTGCATCAGGCTGATATTCAGCCACGCCGCAATCAACGGCACCGCGACGACAATCAGCCCGCCTTCGAACAGCAGCGCATGCAGCACCCGCGTCCAAGCGCCGCCCGACAGTTGCAGGCGCGCTTTGAGGCGGTCGAACAGGCTGTTGAACACAATGTTCCAGCTCAGCGCCAGCAGGCTGAGGCCCAAGGTCACCGTGCCCATTTCCAAGGCCGGTCGCCCAGTGATCCAGACCAGCAGCGGCGTGCAGATCAACAAGGCCAACCCTTCAAAGCCCAAGGCTTGGCCAACACGTTCAGTCATCGATTTGGTGGGGTGCATAACCCGGCTCCGTGCGTAACGAGAGTTGCCATGGTTACTCAGCGGATCGATACTTCATAACCAATAACCATCGATCAAGGCGATAGTCATGGCTTCACATGAAGTGCTGCAGGCATTTGTCCAGGCGGCGACCCAAGGCTCGTTTTCGGCAGCGGCGCGCAAGCTCGGCAAGAGCCAGTCCACCGTCAGCGCAGCGGTGGCGAGCTTGGAGATCGACCTGGATGTGGAGCTGTTCGACCGCAGCAGTCGCAAACCCACACTGACCCCGGCGGGCCATGTGTTGCTGCAACGCGCCGAGCAGGTGTTGGAAGCCAATAGCCGGCTGGCCCTGACGGCGAGTCAGTTGGCCCAGGGGTTGGAGCCGAAGCTGAGTATCGCCATGTCGGACACCTACCAGTCCGACCGTTTCGAGGCCGCCCTCAGCGCGTTCGAACGACGCTACCCCGACCTTGAGCTGGAATGCCTGATCGCCGAATGCGAAGACCTGATCGCCTTGGTGCAGAGCGGCCGTGCGCAGATCGCATTTATTGAACACCAGGACCTGTACCCGCCGGACCTGACCTGCGCGCCCGTGGAGGAACGCACGGAAATCGCCCTGTTCGTATCCCCCAAGCATCCGTTGGCCAGCCTCGACACCCTCACCGCGCACGCCCTGCAACAGCATCGCGAACTGCGCCTGGCAAGCATCATCAATCCGAATGAAACCCGCGCCAGCGGACGTGTCTGGTCGGCCCCCAGCTACCTGATGCTGCTGGAAATGGCTCAGTTGGGTTTCGGCTGGGCACCGATTCCGCGCTGGTTGGTGGAGCGGTTTGGCGGCGGGCAATTGGTGGAACTGAAGGCACGCGGCTGGCCGCGCTCAGTGGCGGTGGATGCGTTGTGGTCGCGGCACCATCCGCCAGGGCCGGCGGGGAGTTGGTTGTTGGGCAAGATGCTCGAATGATATTTCTAGGGCATTGAAGCGCTGACAAGTTGAGCCAGGCGTTGTTCGAGGAAAGCCTTTTCGGGGGCCTGTTGGGTCAGTGACAGGGCTTTTTCATACGCAGACCGCGCTTCTTTCAACCTTCCCAGTTGCCGGCAGAACTCGCCCCGGGTCGCGTGCGCCAAGTGATAATCCTGCAACTCCCCGCGCGCCAGGATCCCATCGACCTGCTGTAACCCCGCCAGCGGCCCGTCGCGCATGGCCACCGCCACCGCCCGATTCAGCGCAATCACCGGCGACGGCAGCAGGCCCAGCAACACGTCGTACAGCCCGACGACCTGCGGCCAATCCGTCTGAGCCGCGTGAGGCGCTTCGGCATGTACGGCAGCGATCGCCGCTTGCAGGCAATACGGGCCAAACCCTCGGGTGCTCAGCGCTCGCTGCACCAGCGCGCAGCCTTCGGTGATTAACGACGCGTCCCAAAGCGTGCGGTCCTGCTCATCCAGCAACACCAGCTCCCCACTCGCCGAGGTGCGCGCAGCACGGCGGGACTCGTGCAGCAGCATCAACGCCAGCAAGCCCATCACTTCCGGCTCCGGCAGCAACGCCAGTAATAGCCGCCCGAGGCGAATGGCTTCGCCGCTCAATTCGTCGCGGGTGAGGTTTGCGCCGATGGACGCCGAATAGCCCTCGTTGAACACCAGGTAAACCACGCGCAGCACGCTGTCGAGGCGCTCCGGCAGTTCCGCCAGGGATGGCACCTGATAAGGAATGTTCGCCTCGCGGATCTTGGCCTTGGCCCGCACGATGCGCTGGGCGATGGTGGTGGGCGTGCTCAGGAAGGCCCGGGCAATTTCTTCGGTGGTGAGGTCGCAGATCTCGCGCAAGGTCAATGCAGCCTGGGCATCCGGCGCCAGCGCCGGGTGGCAGCAGGTGAAGATCAGGCGCAGGCGGTCGTCTTCCACGTCTTCGACACTCCACTCAGCCGCTTCCAGCGCGTCGGCCTGCGCCTGCGATAACGGCGTAAAACGCGCCTGGCGGCGTAAGCGATCGATTGCTTTGAAACGGCCGGTGGAGATCAGCCAGGCCCGTGGGTTGTCGGGCAGACCGTCCTGGGGCCAACGTTCGAGCGCGACGGAAAACGCCTCGTGCAGGGCTTCTTCGGCAAGGTCGAAATCCCCCAGCAGGCGAATCAACGTCGCCAGGACGCGTCGCGATTCGCTGCGATAGAGGGCCTCGATAGAGTGGCTGTTCAGAGCGCCAACTCGCGTACGGGCCGCACCTCGACGCTACCGACCCGTGCCGCCGGAATGCCACCGGCCACCTGCAGCGCTTCGTTCAAATCCCGCGCTTCGATCAGGTAGAAACCGGCGAGCTGCTCCTTGGTTTCGGCGAATGGCCCGTCGGTGATCGATAAGTGGCCATTGCGCTTACGCACGGTGGTGGCGCTGGCCACAGGTTGCAGCGGCTCGGCGGCCAGCATGCGACCACTGGCCTGAATGGCCTGGGCGTAGGCAAGGCACTCCGGATCTTTTGGGCTGTCGGGTGAGCTATGCAGCAACGTTTCGTCGCTGTAGATCAGGCAGAGGTATTTCATGGATATCTCCGTTGTCGGAATGCTGACTATAGTTCGCGCAGCTCAAGGTTTCAGGTCGAACAGTGCGGTGCCTTTCTCCATATCGAAGGGGGCCGACCAATGCTCATGCACCACTTTCCACTGGCCCGCGATGCGCTGATAACCGGCGGTGACGCGCATCCAGCAGGCCTTCAACTCACCGTCCGGGCCGGTCCCGCCGCAGTGGGCCAGCCAGTGGGCAAAGGCGCTGTCGGCCGCCTCGACGATGCGCAATTGATGAAACTCGAAAATCCCCGGGCCTGGGCAGTGCTTCATGCATTCTTCCCAATGGGCGCGGTAGGCGGCTTTACCCTTGAATTGCAGAGCATTAACGGCGTCGAATGAGACGATATCGTCGGCGTAATAGCTGACAATTTTGTCGATATCGCGGCTTAGGACGGCATTTTTCCATTCTTCGATCAGGCTGTTGATTGCGGTGCTCATGGCGATAACTCCTTGGGGTGGAAAATCCGAAAGTCACCCTTAGTCGAACGCGTATTAGGCAAATCGACAGCCTGCTGAAAAATAATTTCGCCCCCATCAAACCCGATAGACTGCGGCCCTACTTGCAGCCCTTCGGATACCCTCGATGCATACCCGCCTGGTCGCCTATGGGGCACTGACTGACCTGCAACAACAGCAGCTCAATGCCATCGAAGTTCATCCTGAGCAACTGCCGTTTTGCGGCGATATGTATTGCGCACTCAATAACCTGTTGGCTAAACCCAGCCCCGGCGTGAAAGGCTTTGCACTGTTGGCCGACGACGTCCCGGTGGCCTTCCTGTTGCTTAAACGCCCTCCCTGTCTGCCCCACTGGGCCGACGCACACAGCGCCACCCTGCATGCCTTGCAGGTGGACCGTCGGCAACAGGGCCGTGGGTTCGGCAAGGCGTGCCTGCTGGCACTGCCGGCGGCGGCGCTTGAAGCATGGCCGCAGATCAAGGGGTTGGAGTTGTCGGTGGACACGGACAACGTGGCGGCGATGGGCTTGTATTTGGGGCTCGGCTGGGTAGACAGCGGTGAGGCGTACAAGGGGCGGGTTGGCTATGAGCGCAGATTGAGCCTTGCACTTTAATCCGCAGTAATGGATGTCACGTAAACATGCCGTTCAGACGCGTGTGTCATGTTTACGCGACAGGGGCGCTCAACTCAGCCGCGCTTTTCGACCGGCACCCAGACCTCCACCGTGCCCGTACCTTTTTTCACATCGAAATCGGCGCTGTAGCGCTCGAAATCCGCGCCGGCCAATTTGAACCCGGAATGTGGCAGCCATTCGAACATGATGCGTTCGTAGGTTTGCGCCAGCGCCTGAACCGCGCCGTAATGCGGGAACACCGCGTAGCGGCGGGCCGGAATTTCGACGTACTTGAAGTTGCTCGGCACGTCATCCTTGCTCGGCACTTGCACCCCGGCCAGGTAATCGAACTCATCGTGGTGGGGGTTGTGACACACCCCATAAGTCACGCCACCGGTACGTCGCTTGATCTCTTTGATGCAGCTGTCGAATAACTCCCACAAGCGTGGAATATCGCCCACGGTTGCCTTGGAATACCGCCCTTGCACCCCTGCGATCACCATGGCATTGCCTTCTTCCATGCGCGGTTCCAACGGTTGTTTTGTCTGCTGATCCATACGAACAGTCTCCTTCTTATGAGGGAACAAACCCGCATCGAGTATAGGGGCATACCCGGACTGTACTCCATGCAGAAAATTTTCCTACGGATCTGGACAACTTGCCATCACCGACCGTATTGTCTGCCCCGCAGGCCACCGCAGTGGCCAACGTCGCTCGGACGGTTCCGGGCGCTTACGTACTCTCGAGGCAACAATGGCCGAACAAGGTTCGCCGCGCCGCTTTGCGCGCATCGATCGACTCCCCCCTTACGTGTTCAATATCACTGCCGAGCTGAAGATGGCTGCGCGTCGGCGCGGCGAAGACATCATCGACTTGAGCATGGGTAACCCCGACGGCGCCACGCCGCCGCACATCGTTGAAAAACTCGTGCAAGTGGCCCAGCGTGAAGACACCCATGGTTACTCCACCTCCAAAGGCATTCCGCGCCTGCGTCGAGCGATTTCGCACTGGTACAAAGACCGTTATGAAGTGGACATCGACCCCGAGTCCGAAGCCATCGTCACCATTGGTTCCAAGGAAGGCCTGGCGCACTTGATGCTGGCCACCCTGGATCAAGGCGACACCGTGCTGGTGCCCAACCCCAGCTACCCGATTCATATCTACGGTGCCGTGATTGCCGGCGCCCAGGTGCGCTCGGTGCCGCTGGTGCCTGGCGTGGATTTCTTCGCCGAGCTGGAACGGGCGATCCGCGGTTCGATCCCCAAGCCGAAAATGATGATCCTCGGTTTCCCGTCCAACCCCACCGCGCAGTGCGTGGAGCTGGATTTTTTCGAGCGGGTCATCGCCCTGGCCAAGCAGTATGACGTGCTGGTGATCCATGACCTGGCCTACGCCGATATCGTCTATGACGGCTGGAAAGCTCCGTCGATCATGCAGGTACCGGGCGCCAAGGACATTGCGGTGGAGTTTTTCACCCTGTCCAAGAGCTACAACATGGCCGGCTGGCGCATCGGCTTTATGGTGGGCAACCCGGAACTGGTCAACGCCCTGGCGCGGATCAAGAGTTACCACGACTACGGCACCTTCACCCCGCTGCAAGTGGCGGCGATTGCGGCATTGGAAGGCGACCAACAGTGTGTGAAAGACATCGCCGAGCAATACCGTCAGCGCCGCAACGTACTGGTCAAGGGCCTGCATGAGCTGGGCTGGATGGTAGAGAATCCGAAGGCGTCGATGTACGTGTGGGCCAAGATTCCCGAGCAGTATGCCGCCATGGGCTCGTTGGAATTTGCCAAGAAGCTGCTGCTGGAAGCCAAGGTGTGCGTGTCACCGGGGATCGGCTTTGGCGAGTATGGGGATGATCATGTGCGCTTCGCGCTGATCGAGAACCAGGACCGCATTCGCCAAGCGGTGCGTGGGATTCGCGGGATGTTCCGGGCGGATGGGTTGATCCAGAAAGCCTGAGCCATTCTGTTGCAGAAATGAGTTAAACATGTGGGAGGGGGCTTGCTCCCGATAGCTGAGTGTCAGTCACTGCATCAAGTGACCGATCCACCGCTATCGGGGGCAAGCCCCCTCCCACATTTGATTGGGTTTTCACCCTTGCCTTGTGGTGTGCCTGTTAGACCACCAACGACAGCAACATAATGAAGATCAACGCCACTACGGACAGGATGGTTTCCATCGCGGTCCAGGTCTTGAACGTCTCGGCCACGGTCATGTTGAAGTACTGCTTGACCAGCCAGAACCCCGCATCGTTGACGTGAGACAGGATCAACGAACCCGCCCCCGTCGCCAGCACCAGCAACTCGCGGTTAACCCCCGGAATCATGCCCACCACCGGCACCACAATGCCGGCGCCAGTAATGGTGGCCACGGTGGCCGAACCGGTTGCCACGCGAATCACCGCCGCCACCAGCCACGCCAGCAGGATCGGGTTGATCTGCGCGGTGACGGCCATATGCCCGATAACATCGCCCACGCCGCTGGTCACCAGCATCTGCTTGAAGCCCCCACCGGCACCGATGATCAGGATGATCGCGGCGGTCGGCGCAAGGCTGGCGTCGAGCAGTTTGAGGATCTGCTTGGAGTGGATGCCCTGACGCGCACCGAAGGTATACAACGACAGCAACAGTGCCAGCAGCAACGCGGTGATCGGGTGACCGATCATGTCCATCCAGTTACGCACGACGTGGCCTTCGGCGAAGGCGATGTCGGCAAAAGTTTTGAGCAGCATCAGGAACACCGGCAGCAGCACGGTAACCAGCGTGATGCCAAAGCTCGGCAGGTCTTTGCTTTCCGGCTCGCGGGCCAGTTGATCCACCAGTTCCTGGGACGGGTTGCCCGGGATGTACTTGGCGATAAACGTACCGAAGATCGGGCCGGCGATGATGGCGGTCGGCAGTGCGACGATCAGGCCGTACAGGATGGTCTTGCCGATGTCCGCGCCAAACACGCCGATGGCCAGCAGCGGGCCCGGGTGCGGCGGCACCAGGCCGTGCACCGCCGATAGGCCGGCGAGCAGCGGGATGCCGATTTTAATCAGCGACACACCGGTGCGGCGCGCGACGATAAACACCAGCGGGATCAGCAGTACAAAGCCGATCTCGAAGAACAACGGAATGCCCACCAGGAACGCGGCGAACATCATGGCCCACTGGACTTTTTCCTTACCGAAGGCGCGGATCAAGGTCTGGGCGATCTGATCGGCACCGCCGGACTCGGCCATCATTTTGCCGAGCATCGTGCCCAAGGCGAGGATGATGCCGACAAAGCCGAGCACCCCGCCGAAACCGTCCTGGAACGCCTTGATGATCTTGTCCACGGGCATGCCCGAGGTCAGGCCAAGAAAGCCCGCCGCGATGATCAACGCAATAAAGGGGTGAACCTTGAACCGGGTGATCAATACGATCAACCCGATAATAGTGACTACTGCATCAAGCAGTAGGTAGGACTCGTGGGACATGCCAAACATGGGGGTCTCTCCTGTTTGTTGTTGTTATTAAAGCGGGTGTTGAATTCGCTGCCGGGGATAGCGCTATCTTGTCCGGCAAAAAATTATTTGGATGGTTCAAAACCGTGCTCACGCCACCAGGCATCGGTCTGCTCGGCCAGTTGCTCGACGCTGTCTTCGCTGGCGTTGAGGGCCAGGGTCAGTGGCTCGCCTATGGGCGATTCGAGGGTGGCGAACTGGCTGTCGATCAGACTGGCGGGCATGAAATGGCCGGGGCGGTGGGACACGCGGTCGGCGGCCACTTCACGGGTCAGTTCCAGAAACACGAAACCCAGGCCCGGCGCGGCTTCGCGCAGGTGGTCGCGGTATTTTTTCTTAAGGGCCGAGCAGGTCAGTACCGGGTGTTGACCGGCCTTGAGCGAGCGGCGCAGCTCATCGCAGAGGATATCGAGCCAGCCGGCGCGGTCGTCGTCGTTGAGGGGGTGGCCGGCACTCATCTTTTCGATGTTCGCGGCAGGGTGAAAGCTGTCGCCTTCAATGGCGGTGGCGCCGTTGAGGCGGCACACGGCCTCGCTGACACTGGTCTTGCCGCAGCCGGCAACACCCATGATGACCAGGGCGGTAACAGGTTGACTCATGAAACACCTCAGGACGCAGATAGCGCTACCTTTGCACGCTGTAAGGCTAGTGCAAAAACAGGCTTTTCCCGCGCCGTCTTGTCTTTTTTTATGGAGTGACGCGTGCATCCGCTCCAACGGTTTGAACAGGATCAGGCAACCCAACGTTCAAGTATTTGCAGCCTTTTGGAGACAGCGCTACCTTAGTGCCTCGATTTTTGTTTGGCAAGCCGCCTGATGACCTCTAAGAACGATAAAAAACTACGCACCACAGGGCGCCCCACCCTCAACGAAGTCGCCCGCCTGGCCGGCGTCAGCCCCATTACCGCCTCACGCGCCTTGCGCGGCATCAGCACCGTAGCGACGGAGTTGGTGGAGAAAGTCCAACAGGCCGCTGCTGAATTGAACTACGTGGTCAACCCCGCTGCCCGCGCACTGGCCTCGGCCCAGAGCCATTCGGTGGTGGTGCTGGTGCCCTCGCTGTCCAACCTGCTGTTTATCGAAACCCTCGAAGCCATCCACCAGGTGCTGCGGCCCAAAGGCTTCGAAGTGTTGATCGGCAACTCCCACTACTCGCGCGACGAAGAAGAAAACCTGCTGCGCAATTACATGGCTTACCAGCCCCGTGGCTTGCTGCTGACCGGCTTCGACCGCACCGAAAGCGCCCGACGGATGGTCGAGGCCAGCAACGTGCCCTGCGTCTACATGATGGACCTGGACCCGAATGCCGGCGTGAACTGCGTGGGTTTCTCGCAACTGGCCGCCGGCGAAACGGCGGCGGCGCACTTGATCGCCCGTGGGCGCAAGCGCCTGGCCTACATCGGCGCGCAGCTGGACCAACGCACCCTGCTGCGCGGCGAAGGCTTTCGCCGTGCGCTGCAACAGGCCGGCCTGTACGACCCCGCCTTGGAACTGCTGACTCCGCGCCCCTCCTCTGTGGGCCTGGGCGGCGAATTGTTCCTGCAGTTGCTGGCCAGCCATCCGGAGGTGGACGCGATTTTCTTCGGCAACGACGACCTGGCCCAGGGCGCCTTGCTCGAAGCCCTGCGCCATAACATCAAAGTGCCGGAACGCGTGGCAGTGCTGGGCTTCAACGACTTGCCCTCCTCGTCCTTCATGGTGCCGCGCCTGAGCAGCATCAGCACCCCGCGCGAAGCGATTGGCCGGCGTGCGGCGGAGCATTTATTGACGATCATGGCGGGCAACAAGATCGCCAAGCCGGTGGTGGATATGGGGTTTGAGTTGCGGGTGCGGGAGAGTACGTAGGACGGGTGTAGGAAGCGGCTGACATTGCGTTAAGCGTCTTGCCCGGTTGCCTACGCTTACGCCAGAATCCGCCGGCTTGTGCGCCTGGAGGGCGGTCTTTAAGGTTTGCCGGTCGCTGAATTTCTCGGTGATCGGGTTTAGTAGCCCGCGCTTCCCAACACAAGATGCATGAGCCAATCGATGCTTGATGGTGGCTGTGCGCAGGGCGCCTTCGGGTGCGCCGGGTTGTGTGGGATACCGGTCTACTAACCTGCGTACAGCTGCCACCCTCGTTTAGTAGCGATGAGGTATCAGCCCATATCAGGTTCTTCAACATGCCAAGCCCACATCCCGCGCATACGCTTTTCACCGTCACCCCCGATGCCCCCACCGAAACCCTGCTGATCAACAGTTACGAAACCGTCTGTTCCGTCAGCACCTTGCTGCTCAACCTGTCCGATGACCTCACCGGCAAACACCGCGATATCGCCTTGGCCATTTATCAATTGAGTGAGCTGAGCGTATTGCTGGTCGGCAAAGCCATGGATCAGCATACCCCGCGCTGTTGAGCGCTTAACCGTTCAGCCGGTGGGAAGGGGCTTGCTCCTCTCACCCTTTCAACCGTGTCCGCGTGGAAATATCGCCGTAACCTGCCGCCCCTGCTAGATTGTCCTTCTCTCCATCGCCAGGAAAGCACCATGGGACACTCACTGAAAATCTTGGGCCGCACGTCCTCCATCAACGTGCGAAAAGTGCTCTGGACCTGCCAGGAACTGGGCATCGACTACGTGCGTGAAGACTGGGGCATCGGCTACACACCCACCCAATCCGCTGAGTTCATGGCCCTGAACCCCAACGCCCAGGTGCCGGTGCTGATCGATGACCACGGCGTGTTGTGGGAATCCAACACCATTTGCCGTTACCTGGTCGGCCTTTACCAACGGCATGATCTGCTGCCCGCCGAGCCCGCGCCCCGGGCCCGGGTGGAGCAGTGGATGGACTGGCAGGCCACCGAGCTGAACCCGTCATGGGGCTACGCGTTCCACGCCTTGGTGCGCAAAAACCCGGACTATCAGGACCCGCAACGTATCCAGGCCGGCGTGCAGGGCTGGAACGACAAGATGGCCATCCTCGAACAGCAGCTGGCCAAGACGCAGGCCTACGTCGCCGGCGATGAGTTCACCCTGGCCGACATCCTTATCGGCCTGTCGGTGCACCGCTGGCGCATGACGCCGATGGAGCATCCGCATTTTCCGGCGGTGGCGGCCTATTACGAAAGGCTCAGCCAGCATGCGGGCTTCAAGGCGTTCGCCCTGGACGGGCATAATTGATTGTTGCGCCATAAAATCTTGAGCCATAAGCGGTAAACGCAATAAATCGCCAAATATGCCCGGCGTGCCCTGCCATTTAACAAGCAGCGATTTCCGTTAGCCAGCTAAGATTCCAGGTCCTGCACCTGGAATCGCTCACCATGTCCACACTCGCCGCTTCAACCACAGACGGTATCGACCCGCTGCGTGCCGCCCATATCAGCGCACGCATCGACCGCCTGCCCGCCGTCGCTACCGTCTGGCGCTTGGTGGCGCTGCTGTCCATCAGTGGTTTTTTTGAGCTGTATGACCTGTTCCAGACCGCCTATATCAGCCCCGGCCTAATCAGCGATGGGATTTTTCACACCGGCAGTGAAGGCGTGTTCGGTTTCTCCGACCAGGCCGCATTCGCCTCGGCGACCTTTCTGGGCCTGTTCCTTGGCGCCAGCCTGCTCAGCCCGATTGCCGACCGCTTCGGGCGTCGTGCGATCTTCACCTTTGCGCTGATCTGGTACACGGTGGCCACGGTGTTGATGGGTATCCAAACATCCGCCCTGGGCATTATCGGCATGCGTTTTCTGGTGGGGATCGGCCTGGGCATCGAACTGGTGACCATCGACGCTTATCTTTCGGAACTGGTGCCCAAGCGCATGCGCAGTTCGGCGTTTGCCTTCGCATTTTTTATCCAGTTTCTGTCGGTCCCGGCGGTGGCGTTGATGTCGTGGTGGCTGGTGCCCCAGGCGCCGTTCGGCATCGCCGGTTGGCGCTGGGTGGTGCTTAGCAGCGCGGTGTTTGCGTTATTTATCTGGCAACTGCGCAAGCGCTTGCCGGAGTCACCGCGCTGGCTCGCGCAACAAGGCCGCTTCGACGAGGCCGGACAGATCATGGACAGCCTGGAGGCGCGCTGCCGCAAGGATCACGGTAAACCGCTGGACGAGCCCGAGCCAGAGGCCGTCAGCGTGCAGGGCAGCGGGCGCTTTGCCGATATCTGGCAACCGCCGTATCGGCGCCGGGCGTTGATGCTGATCGTGTTCCATGTGTTCCAGGCCATCGGCTTTTTCGGCTTTGGCAATTGGTTGCCGGCGCTCTTGTCGGGTCAGGGCGTGAGTGTGACCCACAGCCTGCTGTACGCCTTTATCATCACCCTCGCCTACCCGCTGGGGCCATTGCTGTTCGTGAAGGTGGCCAACCGCTTTGAAAACAAGTGGCAGATCGTCGGCTCGGCCATGGGCGCCGTGATCTTCGGCAGCCTGTTCGCACTACAGACCACGGCGGTAGGGCTGGTGTTCTGCGGCGTGATGATTACCTTCTGCAATGCCTGGCTGAGCTTCAGTTATCACTCGTACCAGAGCGAACTGTTCCCCACCAATATCCGTGCGCGGGCGGTGGGGTTCTGTTACTCGTTCAGCCGCTTGTCGACGGTGTTCAGCAGCCTGCTGATCGGGTTCATCCTCGAACACCTGGGCACACCTGGGGTGCTGGCATTTATCGCCAGCAGCATGCTGATTGTGATGATCACCATCAGTTGGTTCGGGCCACGTACGCGCAACCTGGCCCTGGAACATATCGCCCATTGACGGCAACGATTGGCCGTTGGCGGGATAAGTGTTGCCGCCGACGGCGCGCCGCCCCAGCAAAACCGGGGGTCTGGCACTCGGCATGTTATTTGCTCCGGCTGTGGCACCGAACATTACACAGGTGACCGATCATGCTGGTAAACAACAACACCCAAGCCGTGTCGACCGTTCAACAGATCAAGCGACCCGACATGGACCCCGCCAACGCCGCCGCCAGCGCGCTGTACAGCTGCGCCCTGCAAGCGGCGCAGCAAAACGTGACCGTACCGGCCGCGCAGAAGGAATTGGACAAAGCCGCCGACCGTATCGACGAAGCCTTCGCCAAGACCCGCGTGCAATTGCAGACAGCCAGTACCGCCAGTGAAGTACCGGCAACCAGCTCGACCTCCGGGGCTCGCGCGGAATTCACTGACTATATGAGCAAATCCCCTGCCGAACGCATCCGCGAGCAATTGCTCAAGGAACAAGGGCTGACCGAGGCGGATGTGCAGAATATGTCCCAGGAAAAGCAGGACGCGATTTCCAAGCAAGTGGCTGAACGCTTGAAGCAGCAACAGGAACAACAAGTAGCGGCAAAGACAGCTGAGCCTCAGGCGCGAACGTTGAAAGAAACCCTGGCGGCCATCTGACGTCACTGGCCGCGAGTTTTTTGCTCGCGAAGCCTCCAAGAACGCTGCGTTCATCCAGCATGATCGTGTCGTCGTCGAATGGCTTCGCAAGCCTGCTCGCACCTGAGCGAGCAGGCGTTTGCGGATCAGTGCCCGAACAGACCTGTTTCGGATTTCTTGGCTTTCTTGTCTGCGCGTTTTTCATCGGCGGTCTTTGCCGGTTTTTTCTTCGCGGCTTTCTTTGAATCCATGCCTTTAGCCATGCTGCGTACTCCACTGTGAAGGGATGCAGCATTGGGTATACCACCTATTGCCCGGCAGAAGGCGCTTATAATCTTGGCCCCCATCACGACGCCTGCTTGAATACCATGCCCGAGTTGCCCATTGATCCACTGCCAGAGCCCCTATGGCCGCTGCTGAACAAGTTTTACCGCCGCCACGATTCATCGATGAAGGCGCTCAAGGGCGGGCGTTTATGGGTGGCGCGCGATGGCGACATTGTCGCCGGGTTGTGCCTGACACCCGTGGTGGGCGGGCAGTGGCTGACCGGCGTGTTTGTGGCGCCGGATTATCGCAGCCAGGGTTTGGCGACGCGGTTGATCCTTGAGGCAGTGGCGTCAGCCGAGGGCACGGTATGGTTGTTGTGCCATCCTGACTTGGTGCGGTTGTATCAGCGGATAGGCTTTACCCAGGACACGCGATTGCCGCAGTCCCTCGGCGAGCGGCTGGTGCGTTACAAGCGCAACAAACCGATGATCGCGATGGGCTTGGAATCGGGAGTGAGGTCGCCCTCGGATAGCAGGTGACCGAGAGGGAATGGGCCCATGCTTTTTGTCTGGCACACCGCGGTGTCTGAAGAGAGGGCCGCTTCGCGGCCCGGCGCGGGGCAAGCCCGCTCACCACAACCACTTTATGGGCCGATCCCCTGTGGTGCGCAGGCTTGGATTTTGTGTAGCTAACTAAGGCTATTGGGCAAGCCCCTTTTTACACATGCTGATCGGCATTTCTTTGTTTAATCCGCCGTGGCGGGATCCAACTCCGGGAACATCACGTCGATGAAGCCGAACTTGCTGAAGTCGGTGATGCGCGATGGGTATAACCGGCCGATCAGATGGTCGCATTCGTGTTGCACCACCCGCGCATGGAAGCCATCGGCAAAGCGCACGATAGGCTCGCCCTTGGGATCGAAACCTTCATAACGGATCTGCTGGTAGCGGTTCACCGCACCGCGCAGGCCAGGCACCGACAGGCAACCTTCGAAGCCCTCTTCCAGCACCGGGCTGAGTGGCGTGATCAGTGGGTTGATCAGGATGGTCTGGGGCACGGCCGGCGCGTCCGGGTAGCGCTCGCTGCTCTCAAAACCGAAGATCACCAATTGCAGATCCACGCCGATCTGCGGCGCGGCAAGGCCTACACCGCCCACATGCTCCATGGTCTGGAACATGTCATCGATCAGTTGCCACAGTTCGGGGCTGTCGAACATTTCCGGCGGAACCGGAGGGGCGACGCGTAGCAAGCGTTCATCGCCCATTTTCAGGATTTCACGGATCATTAATCAAGCTTCGTCAGTAGTGGGCTTAATGGAATGGTCACGGCCAAGGCCGGAAACATGTTGTTTCTCATGGACCGGCGGCTCATCGAAATCCTTGGCCCCCGGTTCCTTGCCTTCGGCTGACATGTGTTCAATCACCGCATTCATCTCCGCGCCCAGCAACAGCACGGCGGATGATATGTAAAAGTATAGGAGCAGCACGATGATCGCACCGATGCTGCCGTACATGGCGTTGTAATCGGCGAAGGTCTTGACGTAGTAGCCAAACCCCAGCGAGGCAATGATCCACACCACCACCGCCAGTACGGAGCCGGGGGTGATAAAGCGAAATTTCTGTTCAACATCGGGCATCACGTAGTACATCAGCGCCACGGCGAACATCAGCAGAATCACGATCAGCGGCCAACGCACGATGGTCCACAGGGTGACCACGAATTCCTGCATGCCGATCTGCCCGGCCAGCCACTCCATCACCTGTGGGCCGAGCACCATCAGCGCGGCGGCGGCGAGTAACATCCCGGCGATGCCTACGGTGTAGAAGATCGACAGCGGAAAACGCTTCCAGATCGGCCGACCTTCGACCACATCGTAGGCGGCGTTCATGGCGCTCATCATCAGGCGCACGCCGGCCGAGGCCGTCCACAGCGCGATCACGATACCCACCGACAGCAGGCCACCCTTGGATTGCTGCAACTGGTCGATCACCGGATTGACCTGCTCCAACGCCTGGGGCGGCAGCACCAGCTCCGATTGCAGGCGTAGCCAACTGAAGAAGTCCGGCAGGTGCAGAAAACCAATCAGCGCAATCAAAAACAGTAGGAACGGAAACAGCGAGAACAGCATCTGGTAAGCCAGCGCCGAGGCATAGGTGGGCATTTCGTCGTCGACGAATTCCTTGACGGTGCGCAACAGCACTTTGTGCAGCTTGAGACCATCAAGTACTGGAAAAATCATAGCGTCTCCTTTCGCCGCAAAGAGGATAAGGTCATGGGCGACTCAAGGGCCGTTTTCTACATCAAAGTAGCCCATCTGGCGACTTTGAAACAATTTCCAAACTTTAGTTGCAGCAGGCGACACAAAAACGGCCATCCGTGGATGGCCGCAGGACGGCGAGTTCACACCCGCCAAAGCCAGCGTTACTTGGTGGCTTTTTTAACGGCATCTTTGGTTTTGCCGACCGCCTGCTGAGCTTCGCCCTTCTTCTCTTGGACGACGCCTTCAGCGCGCATTTTGTCGTTATCGGTGGCTTTACCGACACCTTGCTTAATGTTGCCGACCGCTTCGTTGGCCAAGCCTTTTGCCTTATCCGCTGTGCTGCCCATGGTATTTCTCCGAAAGAACAATCAAGGGTTATTGGTCGTTACATGAAGATTGACCGGAGCGGATTCGGCAGAGTTTCAATTATTTTCAGGGTGCATTTGATCGGTGCGCACAGGTTGGGCTTTATGTTTTGCGGCCAACCCATGAGAATGCGCGGCACATTCAGGCTATAAGGCTGAATAACAGATCCCGTAGGAAGGTTATGAAACTCAATAAAGCACAGGCCATTGCTCGCAGAAACCAGGAACTGGGCGGAGCCGTACTCGGCGTCAACAACTGCCATTTCACCGACCTGGACCGCAAACGCAACATCTGGTGGTTCGATCTGCCGGTGGCACGGATTGCGGTGGGCCAGTACGAGTGGATTCACCTGCTGATGCACAACGCCGAGACCGACCAGTTGTTGCATCTGAAGGTGCCGACGGTGTTTCTGCGCGAGAAACTCGAAGGGCTGGTGGTGCGTAATGCGGGCAAGCGCAAACCGGAGATCACTCTGGAGCTGAGCGCGGATAAGGATTCGTTCTTGAAAGATGTGCGCCCGGCGGGTGCGGGTGTGAACTTCGCCCAGTTTGCCCTGTAAGAGCCGCGGTCAGAAAAAATGTGGGAGGTGGCTTTGCCCCCTCCCACATTTGAATTGCGTTACTTTTTAAGACCGAGCTTCTTGAGCTCTTCATCGCGCAGCTCGCGACGCAGGATCTTGCCGACGTTGGTCGTCGGCAAGGCGTCGCGGAATTCCACCGCCTTGGGCACCTTGTAGCCAGTGACGTTGGCGCGCATGTGCTCCATCACCTGCTCCTTGGTCAGGGTCGCACCCGGCTTGACCACAATAAACAGCTTGATGTGTTCCCCGGACTTCTCGTCCGGCACGCCGATGGCTGCACACTGCAACACGCCCGGCAGGCCCGCCAGTACGTCTTCCAGCTCGTTGGGGTACACGTTGAAGCCGGAGACCAGGATCATGTCTTTCTTGCGATCAACGATGCGCATATAGCCATCGGGCTGGATGATCGCGATGTCGCCGGTCTTGAGCCAACCGTCGCTGTCGAGCATCTCGTCGGTGGCATCCTGGCGCTGCCAGTAGCCCTTCATCACTTGTGGGCCCTTGACGCACAGCTCGCCGGTTTCACCCAACGGCAGCTCGGTGCCATCGTCGGCGATGACCTTGCACACCGTCGAAGGCACCGGAATGCCGATGGTGCCGATCTGGATATGCTGGATCGGGTTCACGGTGGCCACCGGGCTGGTCTCGGTCATGCCGTAACCTTCGCAGATACCGCAACCGGTCACGGCTTTCCAACGCTCGGCCGCTGCCAGTTGCAGGGCCATACCGCCGGAGAGCGTGACTTTCAGCGCGGAGAAGTCCAGCTTGCGGAAGGCTTCGTTGTTGCACAACGCTACGAACAGCGTGTTCAGGCCGACGAAGCCGCTGAACTTCCACTTCGACAGTTCCTTGACCATCGCCGGCAGGTCGCGCGGGTTGCTGATCAGGATGTTGTGGTTGCCGATCAGCATCATCGCCATGCAATGAAAGGTGAACGCATAGATGTGGTAGAGCGGCAGCGGTGTGATCAGGATCTCGCAACCTTCATTGAGGTTGGAGCCCATCAGCGCCTTGCACTGCAGCATGTTGGCCACGAGGTTGCGGTGGGTCAGCATTGCGCCCTTGGCGACGCCGGTGGTGCCGCCGGTGTATTGCAGCACGGCCACGTCGCTGCTGACCGGGTTAGCGTCGCTGACCGGTTGACCGCGTCCCTTGGCGAGCACGTCATTGAATTTGATCGCCTGGGGCAAGTGATACGCCGGGACCATTTTCTTCACGTACTTGATGACGCTGTTGATCAGCAGGCGCTTGAGCGGCGGCAGCAGGTCCGCGACTTCGGTGACGATCACATGCTTGACGGCGGTCTTGGGCACGACCTTTTCCGCCAAGTGAGCCATGTTGGCCAGGCAGACCAGCGCCTTGGCGCCGGAATCGTTGAACTGGTGTTCCATTTCCCGCGCGGTGTACAGCGGGTTGGTGTTGACCACAATCAGGCCGGCGCGGATGGCACCGAACACAGCGACTGGGTATTGCAGAACGTTGGGTAGTTGCACGGCGATTCGATCGCCAGGCTTCAAGTCGGTATGCTGTTGCAGGTAGGCGGCGAAGGCGCCGGACAATTCGTACAACTCACCGTAGGTGATTGTCTTGCCCAGGTTGCTGAACGCCGGTTTGTTAGCGAAGCGCTGGCAGGACTGTTTAAGTACCGCCTGAATATTTGGATACTCGTCTGGATTGATGTCTGCAGCAATCCCGGCGGGGTACTTATCCTTCCAAAAGTCTTCGTTCATGGAAGCCCACTCCTCAGCGACGCGAATTCATCATCGCATTTGATGCGATTATTATTGGTGTATGTTTTTTAAGTTTTAAGGTGAGTCTGGCGCGTTCAAGCAGGCCGAGAGGTCACAAAGCGCGCCGAGAGTAGCAGCTTTGCCGAGGGCCGACTAGAGCCAAAAGAGGGCCCTACAGTCATAAACATGACTCATAAATATCCAATGGTCATTTTTAGAGCAAAGATTCTATATCCGCAAAAAAGGCTCTAGAACAAGGTTTAACAGATTAAACACAGACAAATGTGGGAGGGGGC
>NZ_JAEILC010000115.1:0-11236 GCF_016307435.1 Pseudomonas sp. S4_EA_1b
GACTATAGCTATCGGGGGCAAGCCCCCTCCCACATTAGAAACAGTTTATATTCTAAAAAAGAATATGATTTTGAATTTATATTATTTTCAAGTCTTAAAAACCGGCTTTATAGTCGCGCCGCAGGCGAAGACGCGCTTCGCGCTTTAAGGCAGGATACGCCTACTGCGTCACCTGCTTCGCTCACCATAAAAAACACAGGGGCTCTTCATGTCTATTTCTGCATTCCGTCGCACGTTACTGGTTGGCACGCTGGGTCTGGCACTCGGTGCCGGTTGGTTGGGTCAGGCTGTGGCCGGCGAACAATTGGCCAATATCAAGAAGGCCGGCGAGATCAAAATCGGCCTGGAAGGTACCTATCCACCCTTCAGCTTCCAAGATGAAAGCGGCAAGCTCAGTGGCTTCGAGGTGGAGCTGTCCGAAGCCCTGGCCAAAGAGCTGGGCGTAAAGGTCAAGCTGCAAGCCACGCCATGGGACGGCATCCTCGCCGCGCTGGAATCCAAACGCCTGGACGCGGTGGTCAACCAGGTCACCATCTCTGAAGAGCGCAAGAAAAAGTACGATTTTTCCAAGCCCTACACCGTTTCCGGGATTCAGGCGCTGGTTCTGAAAAAGAATGTGGACAGCATCAAGACCGCCGATGACCTGGCCGGCAAGAAAGTCGGCGTGGGCCTGGGCACCAACTACGAACAATGGCTCAAGGACAACCAGCCCAAAGCCATCATCAAGACTTATAACGACGACCCGACCAAGTTCCAGGACCTGCGTATCGGCCGCATCGACGCGATCCTGATCGACCGCCTGGCCGCGCTGGAATATGCCAAGAAGGCTAAGGACACCGCCGCTGCCGGCGAAGCATTCTCGCGCCAGGAATCGGGTATTGCCTTGCGCAAGGGCGAGCCTGAACTGCTGGACGCTGTGAACAAGGCCCTCGACAAACTGCGCGCCGACGGCACCTTGAAGAAGCTGTCCGAGAAGTACTTCAACGCTGACGTCACTCAATAATGGAAGCAAGCTTCCAACTCGCACTGGATTCCGCGCCCTTTCTGCTCAAGGGCGCGTACTACACGGTGATCCTCAGCCTGGGCGGCATGTTCTTCGGTTTGCTGCTGGGCTTTGGCCTAGCCTTGATGCGCTTGTCGCGCTTCTTGCCGGTGCGAGGGATTGCTCGGATCTATGTGTCGTTCTTTCGCGGCACGCCGTTGCTGGTGCAGCTGTTTTTGATCTACTACGGCTTGCCACAAGTAGGCATCGAGCTGGACCCGATTCCGGCGGCATTGATCGGCTTCTCGCTGAACATGGCCGCTTACGCCTGTGAAATCCTGCGTGCCGCCATCGGCTCAATCGAGCGCGGCCAGTGGGAAGCAGCGGCCAGTATCGGCATGACCCGCGCGCAGACCCTGCGCCGGGCCATCCTGCCGCAGGCCATGCGCACAGCGCTGCCACCGTTGGGCAACAGTTTTATTTCGCTGGTCAAGGACACGGCGCTGGCCGCCACCATTCAGGTCCCCGAGCTGTTTCGCCAGGCGCAATTGGTGTCGGCGCGCACCTTCGAGATTTTCACCATGTACCTCAGCGCTGCGCTGATCTATTGGATCCTGGCCAGCATCCTGGCGCATTTTCAGAATCGCCTGGAAGACCGGGTCAACCGGCATGACCTGGAGTCTTGAAGCATGATCGTGGTTGAAAAACTGACCAAACAATTCAACGGTCAGGTGGTGCTCGCCGGCATCGACCTGGAGGTCAAGGAAGGCGAAGTCATCGCCATCATCGGCCCCAGCGGTTCCGGCAAAACCACCTTCCTGCGCTGCCTCAACTTTCTCGAAACACCCACCAGCGGACGCATCAAGGTGGGCGATATCGAGATCGACGGCAGCCGCCCAATCAACCAACAGCAAGGCCTGGTGCGACGCCTGCGCCAGCATGTGGGTTTTGTGTTCCAGAGCTTCAACCTGTTCCCGCACCGCACCGCGCTGGAAAACGTCATCGAAGGCCCGACCGTGGTCAAGAAGATGCCACGCGAGGCTGCGGTGGCACTGGGCCGCAAGCTGCTGGCTCGGGTCGGGTTGGCGGGCAAGGAAGACGCCTACCCACGGCGCCTGTCCGGCGGTCAGCAACAGCGCGTGGCGATTGCCCGTGCGCTGGCCATGGAGCCGGAGGTGATTCTGTTCGACGAACCCACCTCGGCGCTGGACCCGGAGCTGGTCGGCGAAGTACTGGCGACCATCCGCAGCCTGGCCGAAGAGAAGCGCACCATGGTCATCGTCACCCACGAAATGAGCTTTGCCCGGGATGTGGCCAACCGCGTGATCTTCTTCGACAAAGGCGTGATCGTGGAGCAAGGCGAAGCCAAGGCGTTGTTCGCCAACCCCAAGGAAGAACGCACACGGCAGTTCCTGAGCAAGTTTCTCGCTCACTGAGCCTGCCTGTTTGTGGCGAGGGTGCCTGCGCCCTCGCCATACCCCGCGTTCCTACAGCAACGCCCCATCGAGCCGCATAAAACGCCCTGCCTCGCGCCGCCTGAAATCCCCCTCCCAGTCAGACCCTTCTGAATATCCGCAAACCCGCCGTTTAGCCTTTTGCCGCCATTGACGCTCCTTGGCCAACCCTCTTATCTAGGTCTCAGAGGATTGGATCCTATCCCGGCTATTCACTGAATCGTGCCTTTCAGCCCCCCTGCGCACCCGCGCCAAGGGGCCGGAACGATTGCTGCTGGCTGCATCAAGGAGATGACTTATGACGCCCACGCTCACCGCCCCAACGCTGCCCCAGGCCAACCGATATGGCATCAACGCTCGGGCGGCCACCCAGTTGCAGGTTGCCATTGCGCCGTACCTCGGCATGGACGAAGGCGACCTGATCGAATTGTTCTGGAACCGTTGCTTTGCCGCCTCGCGGCGGATCACGGCGTGCAAGGTCGGCACGCCTACGCACCTGCGGGTGCCGGAGAGTTTTGTGCAAGACGGCCTGGCGCAGGTGTATTACCAGGTTATGCAGGTGGGCCACGGCCCGGCGCGCTCGGCCGTGACCCAGGTGCGCGTCAAGACCAACGCCCCAGGCGGCCAGCCCCCGGCGCTGTACAGCGACGAAAACCAGAACCTGGCCCCCGTCGCCCTGCCCGAGACCATTCGCCGCTACGGCGTCAACAGTCGCCAGGTACGCCGTGGTGTGCCGCTGACCATCGAGCCCTACCTGAACATGACCACCGGCGACGCCATCACCCTGCGCTGGGGCGATGTGCGCATGGATCTGCCGAAGATCCAGGCCCGCGGCATCGGCCTGGCCGTGCAGGTTTGGGTGCCGGCGACGGTGATCGCGGAGGCGGGCGACGACTGCCGGCTGGAGGTGACGTACTGCATTCTGGATCGCGTTGGTAACACCTCGCACTGGGCGCCGTCACGCACGGTGCGCATCGCGGCGTCGACGTCGTCACGGCCGTCCCGGGCCGTGACGCCCTATCGCCCCAGACCGCTCGGCTCCCCGTGCGAACCGGGCTGATCGCCTTCTATGCATATTCCTAAAAGTTAGTTTATTTAAATATTTAACAAGCTTAGGGTATATGCACCGGACCACCGGACATCTCTGAATTTTTGTTTTTAATTTCATTGAATGCGAGGTCGGTATGGTCAGAATTACCCCGGTGCGCAACGCCAGGGCATTGCGTGCAGCCAAGGAGCGGCGCTGATGTCTAACTTGGCTCTTACACCCCCAGTCACTCAGCTGGACGTCGCGCCTTTGCTGTTGCCGGCCGTAGTGCTGCGCAACGACGCAGAGGCGCTCGACGCCGCCCATGAGCTGGCCCAGGCCGCGCGCCTGCAAGCCGCCACACGCGACCAGCAACGCAAACTGCCTTGGGCGCAAATCGAACAGTTCACCCGCAGTGGGCTGGGCAGCATTTCTATTCCCCGCGAGTACGGCGGCCCGCAGGTGTCCTTCGCCACCCTGGCCGAGGTGTTCGCGATCATCAGCGCGGCCGACCCCGCGTTGGGGCAGATCCCGCAGAACCACTTCGGCATCCTGCATCTGTTGCAGGGCACTGCCAACGAGCGCCAGAAAGAGCAGCTGTTCCAGAGCGTGCTCGACGGTTGGCGCATCGGCAACGGCGGCCCTGAACGCGGGACTAAAAACACCCTGGAACTCAAGGCGCGCCTCACCGCCCAAGGCGACGGTTATGTAGTCAGCGGCCAGAAGTTCTACTCCACCGGCGCACTGTTTGCCCATTGGGTTGCGATCAAGGCGCTCAACGACGACGGCAAACAAGTCATGGCCTTCGTGCGCCGTGGCACCCAAGGGCTGCGCATCGTGGATGACTGGTCCGGGTTCGGCCAACGCACCACCGCCAGCGGCACCCTGTTGCTCGATCGCGTCCCGGTGGACGCCGACCTGGTGGTGGACAACTGGCGCCTCGGCCAAAGCCCGAACATCCAGGGCGCGGTCTCGCAATTGATCCAGGCCGCCATCGACGCCGGCATTGCCCGCGGTGCGCTGCAAGACACCATCGCCTTCGTGCGTGAGCGCTCGCGCCCATGGATCGACGCCAAGGTCGAACGCGCCAGTGATGACCCGTACGTGATCGCCGATATCGGCAAGCTGACCATCGAACTGCACGCTGCCGAAGCCCTGCTGCGCAAGGCCGGCCAGGTACTCGACCAGGTCAGCGCCGCGCCGATCACTGCGCAGTCGGCGGCGCGCGCGTCGATTGCCGTGGCCGAGGCCAAGGTGCTGACCACCGAAGTGTCGCTGCTGGTCAGCGAAAAGCTCTTCGAGCTGGCCGGCAGCCGCGCCACCCTCGCCGAATTCAACCTCGACCGCCACTGGCGCAACGCCCGCGTGCACACCCTGCACGACCCGGTGCGCTGGAAGTATCACGCGGTGGGCGCGTATCGCCTCAACGGCACCTTGCCCGCCCGACACTCCTGGATTTAACCGAGCGGACGTCTGGAGACCTCTATGCCTTTCTCGACCAACGTCGCGGTGATCACCAGCGACGAACATGCCCTTGTGGTGGCCAGCGACCTGGCCGAAGACTTTCGTCGCGACAGCGCCCAGCGCGACCGCGAGCGCCGCCTGCCGTGGCCTGAGCTGGATGCGTTCTCGCGCTCCGGGCTGTGGGGTATCAGCGTGCCCAAAGCCTTCGGCGGTGCCGGCGTGTCCAACGTGACCCTGGCCAAGGTCATCGCGCTGATCGCCCAGGCCGACGCCTCCCTGGGCCAGATCCCGCAGAACCATTTCTATGCCCTGGAGGTGCTGCGCGTAAATGGCAGCGCCGCCCAGCAGCAGCGCCTGTACGCCGAGGTACTCGCCGGCCAGCGTTTTGGCAATGCACTGGCGGAGCTGGGCACTAAAACCGCCCACGACCGCGTGACGGCCCTGACCCGCGACGGCGATGGTTTTCGCATCAACGGGCGCAAGTTCTACGCCACCGGCGCGCTCTACGCCCAACGTATCCCCACCTCGGTGGTGGACGAACACGGCCTGCAGCAACTGGCCTTTGTGCCCCGCGACAGCCAGGGCCTGAACGTGATCGACGACTGGAGCGGCTTCGGCCAGCGCACCACCGGCAGTGGTTCGGTGGTGTTCGATAACGTGTGGGTCGCGGCGCAGGACGTGGTGCCGTTCCAGAGCGCCTTCGAGCGCCCGACCCCCGTGGGCCCGCTGGCGCAGATCCTCCATGCCGCCATCGACACCGGCATCGCTCGCGCCGCCTTTGAAGACGCGCTGCACTTTGTGCGCACCAAAACCCGGCCGTGGATCGACGCCACCAGCGACAAAGCCAGCGAAGACCCGCTGACCCTGAAAAGCTTCGGCCACCTGAGCGTGCGTCTGCATGCCACCGAAGCCTTGTTGGAGCGCGCCGGCGAATACCTCGACCGCGCCCAGGCCGACAGCAGCGCCGAACACGTCGCGGCCGCCTCGATTGCGGTGGCCGAAGCGCGCGCCTTGAGCACTGAGATTTCCCTGGCCGCCGGCAGCACTTTGTTCGAGCTGGCGGGCAGCCAGGCGACCCTGGCCGAACACGGCCTGGATCGGCACTGGCGCAACGCACGCGTACACACCCTGCACGACCCGGTGCGCTGGAAGTACCACGCGGTGGGTAATTACTACCTCAATGACGCCAACCCGCCACTGCGGGGGACGATCTGATGGGCAAAAAGAAAATCCTGCTCAATGCCTTCAACATGAACTGCATCGGGCACATCAACCACGGCCTGTGGACCCACCCTCGGGACACCTCGACCCAGTACAAAACCCTGGCCTACTGGACCGATCTCGCGCAGACCCTGGAGCGCGGATTGTTCGATGGTTTGTTCATCGCCGATATCGTCGGCGTGTATGACGTTTACCAGCAATCGGTCGAGGTGCCGCTCAAGGAGTCGATTCAACTGCCGGTCAACGACCCGTTGCTGCTGGTCTCGGCCATGGCTGCGGTTACCCGTCATCTGGGGTTTGGCCTGACCGCTAACCTCACCTACGAGCCGCCGTATCTGTTCGCCCGGCGCATGTCCACCCTCGATCACCTGAGCGAAGGCCGAGTGGGCTGGAACATCGTCACCGGCTACCTGGACAGCGCCGCCAAGGCCATGGGCCTCACCGAGCAAGTCGAGCATGACCGCCGCTACGACCAGGCCGATGAGTACCTGCAGGTGCTCTACAAACTGTGGGAGGGCAGTTGGGAAGACGACGCGGTACTCAACGACCCGCAGCAACGGGTCTACGCGCAACCGGGCAAGGTGCATAAGGTCGAGCATCGCGGCGAGTTCTATCAGGTGGAGGGTTATCACCTGTGCGAGCCCTCGCCGCAACGCACACCGGTGTTGTTTCAGGCCGGCAGTTCCGAGCGCGGCTTGGCCTTCGCCGGGCAACACGCCGAGTGCGTGTTTATCAGCGGGCAGAACAAAGCCGCGACCAAGGTGCAGGTGGACAAAGTGCGCGCCAGCGCGCTCAAAGCCGGGCGCAACCCCGAGGACATCAAGGTGTTCATGGGCATCAATGTGATCGTCGGCGCCACCGAAGCCCTGGCCTGGGAGAAACACGCCGAGTACCTGAGCTACGCCAGCGCGGAAGCGGGTGTGGCGCACTTTTCGGCGTCCACCGGCATCGACTTTTCCCAGTACGAACTGGACGAACCGATCCAATACGTGAAGAGCAACGCCATTCAATCGGCCACCAAGACCCTGCAAAACAACGATTGGACCCGCCGCAAATTGCTGGACCAGCACGCCCTGGGCGGGCGCTACATCACCCTGGTGGGCTCGCCTCAACAGGTGGCCGATGAGCTGGAGTCGTGGATCAGCGAAACCGGGCTGGATGGCTTCAACCTCACGCGCATCGTGACCCCGGAAAGCTACGTGGACTTCATCGACCTGGTGGTGCCGGAGTTGCAGCGGCGCGGGTCGTACAAGACTGAATATGAGCAAGGCACCCTGCGTGAAAAAGTCTTTCACGCCAGCGCCCGCCTACCCGACCAACACACCGGCTCTACGTACCGCCACTGATCAAAAGATCTGGGAGGGCCCCTCCCACCGTACAACTGCCTTGTTTGCCCTGATCCCTGATGACTGGAAACCACTATGAAAAAGACATTGATCAATAACCCAGTCAAAGCACTGGCCCTGGCCTTCGGGCTGTTCAGCTCGACGGTGTTCGCCGCCGACGCACCGCTGAAAGTCGGCACCACCGCAGCCTTTGCGATTCCGCTGGAGGCCGCCGTGGCCGAAGCCGGCAAGCAAGGCTTGAAGGTCGAGCTGGTGGAGTTCACCGACTGGATCGCACCGAATGTCAGCCTGGCGGCGGGCGACATCGATGTGAATTACTTCCAGCACATCCCGTTCCTGGAAAACGCCAAGGCCGCCGCCGGGTTTGACCTGGTGCCGTATGCGCCGGGCATCATCAACAACGTTGGGTTGTATTCGAAAAAATATAAAAGCTTCGCCGACCTACCCCAAGGCGCCAGCGTGGCGATTGCCAACGACCCGATCAACAGCGGTCGCGGCCTGCAATTACTGGCCAAGGCGGGCTTGATCACCCTCAAGCCGGGGGTGGGTTACAAGGCCACCGAAGAAGACATCGTCGCCAACCCGAAACACATCAAGATCCTGCAAGTGGAAGCCGTGCAACTGGTACGCGCCTATGACGACGCGGACCTGGTGCAGGGCTACCCGGCCTATATCCGCTTGTCCAAGACCTTCGATGCCGAGTCGGCGCTGCTGTTCGACGGCCTCGACCATCCCGAATACGTGATCCAGTTTGTGGTTCAGCCCAACAGCAAAACCGACCCACGGGTGATCAAGTTCGTCGACATCTACCAGCACTCGCCGGTGGTGCGCGCCGCGCTGGATAAATCCCTCGGCAAGCTCTACCAAGTCGGTTGGGAGGGCTGAACATGACCGTCGCCCACGCACATTTGCGCGACCTGGGTTTACCGCCCAGGGACGCCGAGCAGACCGAGCTGCATCCGCACCTGAACCGCGCCCATGTGCGCTTTATCAACCTGGGTAAGACCTACGACGGCAGCGTGCATGCGCTGCAAGGCATCGACCTGGCGATCCAGCGTGGTGAGGTGTTCGGCATTATTGGCCGCAGCGGCGCCGGTAAGTCATCGCTGATCCGCACCATCAACCGGCTTGAACAACCCAGCAGCGGGCGCGTGCTGATCGATCAGGTGGACATCGGCGACTTCGACGAAGACCACCTGGTGGCGCTGCGGCGGCGCATCGGCATGATCTTCCAGCACTTCAACCTGATGTCGGCCAAGACCGTATGGCAGAACGTCGAGCTGCCGCTCAAGGTAGCCGGCGTGCCCAAGCTGCAGCGCGAGCAGAAGGTGCGCGAGCTGCTGGAATTGGTGGGGCTCAAGGACAAGCATCAGGCTTACCCGGCGCAGCTCTCCGGCGGGCAGAAACAACGGGTGGGCATCGCCCGCGCGCTGGTGCACGACCCGCAAATCCTGCTGTGCGACGAGGCCACCTCGGCCCTCGACCCGGAAACCACCCAGTCGATCCTTGGCCTGCTGCGCGAGATCAACCGGCGCCTGGGCCTGACTATCGTGCTGATCACCCATGAGATGGCGGTGATCCGCGAAATCTGCGACCGCGTGGTGGTGCTGGAGCATGGGCGCATCGTCGAGCAAGGCCCGGTGTGGCAGGTGTTCGGCGATCCGCAGCATGAGGTCAGCAAAACCCTGCTGGCACCGCTGCAACAAGGTTTGCCGCCGGAGCTGCAAGCGCGCTTGCAGGACCAGCCAGCCTCTGCCGAAGCGGCGGTGGTACTGCGCGTGCAGTTCACCGGCAGCGCCGCCGACGAGCCGGACCTGGCCGCGCTGTTCAGCGCACTGGGCGGGCGCGTGCGTTTGCTGCACGGCGGGGTGGAGCGCATCCAAGGCCACGCCCTGGGGCAATTGCTGCTGGCGGTGAGTGGTTCGGCCCACGGCGCCGACGCCTTGCGCCAACGCGCCGGGCGCTTTGCACAACAGGCGGAGGTGTTGGGTTATGTGGTTTGATCGTTTATTACAGGGCGCCCTCGACACCCTGCTGATGGTCGGCGTGTCATCGTTGATCGCGTTGCTGGTGGGCATCCCGCTGGCGGTGTTCCTGGTCACCAGCGACAAGGGCGGCATCTTCCAGGCGCCGGCGTTGAACCGGGCGCTGGGGGCGTTCGTCAATCTGTTCCGCTCGATTCCGTTTTTGATCCTGATGGTGGCGCTGATCCCGTTCACTCGGCTGATCGTCGGCACCACCTACGGCGTGTGGGCTGCAGTGGTGCCGTTGACCATCGCTGCCACGCCGTTCTTTGCCCGGATCGCCGAGGTGAGCCTGCGCGAAGTCGACCACGGCCTGATCGAAGCCGCCCAGGCCATGGGCTGCCGGCGCTGGCACATCATTTGGCATGTGCTGTTACCCGAAGCGTTGCCGGGGATTGTCGGCGGTTTCACCATCACCCTGGTGACCATGATCAACTCCTCGGCCATGGCCGGCGCAATCGGTGCCGGTGGGTTGGGGGACATTGCGTACCGCTACGGTTACCAGCGTTTCGATACGCAGATCATGCTCACGGTGATCGTGCTGCTGGTGGCGTTGGTGGTGCTGATTCAGGTGAGCGGCGATCGCCTGGCGCGGGTGCTGAACAAACGGTGAGGTATAGTCGGGACCTTTCAGTGCCCGGTATCGCTCGCCATGACGCTCAAACCCGACGACCTCGACCAGATCACCTCCACCACCCTCGGCCACTACAACAAGGTGGCCGAGGACTTTCGCGAAGGCACCCGCGACCACGATGTGAGCCAGAACATCGACGCCTTGCTGCGGCATATCCAGGGTGCGCCGCCGTTTACCGTGTTGGATTTTGGCTGCGGGCCTGGCCGCGATCTACAGACGTTTACGCGCCTGGGCCACATCGCCGTAGGGCTCGACGGCTCCGAGCGTTTCGCGCAGATGGCGCGCGAGGACAGCGGCTGCGAAGTGCTGCAACAAGACTTCCTCAAGCTGCAACTACCCGCCGCGCGCTTCGACGGCATCTTCGCCAATGCGGTGCTGTTTCATATCCCCAAACAGGAATTGCCCCGGGTACTCAAACAGCTGCATGCCGCGCTGAAACCGGGGGGCGTGCTGTTCAGCTCCAACCCGCGCGGCGACAACCAGGAAGGCTGGAACGGGCCGCGCTACGGGTCGTATCACGACCTGGAGGCGTGGCAGACGTTGCTGACCAGCGCAGGGTTCGTGGAGCTGGAGCATTACTACCGCCCTGCCGGATTGCCTCGCGAACAACAGCCGTGGCTGGCCAGCGTCTGGCGCAAACCTCACCAATAGCTTGGCAATATATACCAATGTGGGAGGGGGCTTGCCCCCGATGACAGTGGGTCAGTCAGCACATCTGATACTGATACACCACCGGCGCCTCCCCCATCCGCAGTGACAACCAGGAAGGCTGGAACAGGCCGCGCTACGGGTCGTATCACGACCTGGAGGCGTGGCTGGCGAGCGTCTGGTGTAAACCTCATTAACAACCTGAAAAAATGCGGTTTTTGTGGTGAGCGGGCTTGCCCCGCGCTGGGGCGCGGAGCGGCCCTCTCTACAGACACTGCGGTGTGCCAGGCAAAAGCGGTTGCCAGGTTTTAGGGCCGCTTCGCAGCCCAGCGCAGGGCAAGCCTGCTCACCACAACAAGCCCCCTTTTTGTGGCGCGGCGTGTTTGTGGTGAGGTGATTCGACCTGTCCCCGCTGTGCTCCACCCGTCACATCCAG
>NZ_JAEILC010000116.1:0-5260 GCF_016307435.1 Pseudomonas sp. S4_EA_1b
GATGTTATATTGTAACTATAACTTTCAAATCTTTTCGCCGTTTTTCCAAGGAATGTCCGATGTCTCTCCCCTTCCTCTGGCGCTTGACTCCACTGGCCGCCGCTCTGTTGATCTGCACCGAAACCCATGCTCTGGAACTGCCGACCCAAGTGGTCACCGGCAATCCGCTGGGCAGTGAACAACTGGCCTCGCCCACCACCGTGCTGGAGGGCGATGAACTGACCTTGCAGCAAAAAGGCAGCCTCGGTGAAACCCTGAACAAACAGCCGGGGGTGTCCTCGTCCTACTTCGGCCCAGGCGCCAGCCGACCGATTATTCGCGGCCAGGACGGCGACCGCATTCGCCTGCTGCGCAATGGCGTGGGCGCGCTGGATGCGTCGTCGCTGTCTTACGACCATGCGGTGCCGCTGGACCCAGTCAATGTGGAGCGCATCGAGATCGTGCGGGGCCCCGCCGCGCTGTTGTATGGCGGCAGCGCCATCGGTGGCGTGGTCAATACCTTCGATAACCGCATCCCCACCGAAGCTATCGAAGGCATCCACGGTGCCGGCGAGCTGCGCTACGGCGGCGCGGACACCACCCGCAGCAGCGCCGGCAAACTGGAGGCCGGCAACGGCATGTTCGCGCTGCATCTGGACGCCAGCGCGCGGTCGTTCAATGACCTGAAAATCCCCGGTAGCGCACGCAGCCGCCACGCTCCGGACAGCGACGACGGCCCCGGCAAAAACGGGCGCCTGGGTAACAGCGACGGGCGTCAGGACGGCGGCGCGGTGGGCGGCTCCTACACCTGGGACGACGGTTACGCCGGGCTGTCCTACAGCAACTACGACAGCAACTACGGCTCGCCCGCTGAACAGGACGTGCGTATTCGCATGCAGCAGGATCACTACGCGTTCGCGTCGGAGATCCGCAACCTCCAGGGGCCGTTTACCTCAGTGAAACTCGACGCGGGCTACACCGATTACGAACACCGCGAAATCGAAGGCGGCGAAACCGGCACAGTGTTCAAGAACAAAGGTTACGAAGCACGGGTGGAAGCGCGACATCAGCCGATCGGCCCCCTGGACGGCGTGGTCGGTGCCCAGGTGACGCGCAACGAGTTCTCGGCCCTGGGTGAAGAAGCCTTCGTGCCGCAGACCGACACCACCGCCGGCGCACTGTTTATCCTCGAAGAACTGCAAGCCACCGAACGCCTCAAGCTCAGCCTTGGCGGGCGCCTGGAGCACACCCAAGTCGACCCGGACGCCAAGGGCAACGCGCATTTCGCCGCGGCTGACCAAAGCAATAACTTCACCGCCGGCAGCCTCTCGTCGGGCGCGGTGTATACGCTGACGCCGATCTGGTCCCTGGCCGCAACCCTGGGCTACACCGAGCGGGCACCGACCTTTTATGAGCTGTACGCCAACGGCGCCCACGTCGCTACCGGCACATTCGAGTTGGGCGACGCCAATCTGAACAAAGAAAAAGCCGTATCCAGCGACCTGGCGCTGCGTTTCGACAATGACACCCACAAGGGCAGCTTCGGTGTGTTCTACAGCCACTTCTCCAATTACATCGGTTTGTTGGGCACCGGTCGTACGCTGAACGACGAAGGTGAAGAAGACCCGGCCGGCATCCCTGAGTACGAATATTCCGGTGTGCGTGCGCGATTCGCCGGCTTCGAAGCCCAGGACCACTGGAAACTTGGAGAAGGCGCCTACGGGAAATTTGCGCTGGAACTGTCAGGCGATTACACCCGCGCCACCAACCTGGATACCGGCGGAGCCTTGCCGCGCATTGCGCCATTGCGCTTGAACAGCGGCCTGCTGTGGGAACTGGACCGCTGGCAGGCGCGCATCGACGTGGAGCATGCCGCCGGCCAGGGCCGCGTACCGGATAACGAAAGCGGCACCGACGGCTACACCACCCTGGGCGCCAGTGCCGGCTACCGCTTCAACGTCGGCGGCAGCCAATGGCTGGCCTTTGTGAACGGTGAAAACCTCACCAACCAGACCGTGCGCTACGCCAGCTCGATCCTGCGCGACATCGCCCCGGCACCGGGACGCAGCGTGCAGGTGGGCATTCGTACGACCTTTTAAAAAGCCGAGGTTCTTGTGGTGAAGGCGCCGCCCCGCGCGGGGCAAGCCCGCTCACCACAAAAGAGCCGCTTCTTTTCAGCAAAGAAAATATAGATACCCGCGCTGTGGGAGGGGGCTTGCCCCCGATGGCCATCGGCATTTACATAGATCTCACAGGCTGACCCACAACGGTGTGGTGAGCGGGCTTGCCCCGCGCGGGGCAGTTCGCTCGCCATTCAATTCAAGGCTGAAACCGCCATGCATGCAGCGACGTTCTGTCACTGTTACCAAATCGGAAATGATGCATCTTGCGATTTGCGCTTTCTCTCGGCGCGTCATCTCTTTATCCTTGCCGCAACAAACTGAAACGTTTCACGCCTGCGGTCGATCCCATCTTGCCGAATATCTCCCATACCCAAGACAGCGCTGTCTTATCTCGACCTGCGCCTGGGGTTCAATCGCCCGCCGGTGGATAACCCGCGCCATCCCCCACAAAAACCGAAATAACGCTGAACCAAGCCCGCGCCGAATCGTCATCTACAGTGAGTGAAGCACGGGGTTACACAATTATTCCAACGTCACGGAGAAACACACTATGAGCACTGATGGTGCTTCGAGCCCAAGCCGCCTGCTGCCCAGGCTGCTCGGCGTCTTGCTGCTGATCATGGGCCTGGCCCTGCTGGCCGGCGGTATCAAGCTGACCACGCTCGGCGGGTCGCTGTACTACCTGCTGGCCGGTATCGGTATCACCCTCACCGGCATTCTGCTGCTGGCTACCCGCCGCGCGGCACTGGGCCTATACGCACTGGTGCTGTTCGCCAGCACCGTGTGGGCACTGTGGGAAGTCGGCCTGGATTGGTGGCAACTGGTGCCGCGTCTGGCGCTGCTGTTCGCCCTGGGCATCGTCATGTTGCTGCCGTGGGTTCGTCGCCCGTTGCTGCGTGGTCAACCTGCGCCACTGGGCACCGGCGCGCTGAGCGTGGCCGTGGTGCTGGCCGGTGCGACCGCCCTGGCCAGCCAATTCACCAACCCCGGTGAAATGGTCAAGACCGGCGAGCTGGACCGTGACGCTGTACCGGGCATGGCCAGCGTTGCACCGGCCCAGGCCGATGGCGACTGGAATTCCTACGGCCGTTCGGCCTTTGGTGATCGCTATTCGCCGCTGGCGCAGATCACCCCGGAGAACGCGCACAAACTGGTGCCGGCGTGGACCTATCGCACCGGCGACATCCCTGGCCCTAACGATCCGGGCGAGACCACGGCGGAAAACACCCCGCTGAAAGTCAACGGCATGCTCTACGTGTGCACGCCGCACAGCCAGGTCATCGCTCTGGACCCAGACACCGGCAAGGAAATCTGGCGCTTCGATCCGAAGATCAGCAGCCAGGGTGCCGAGAACTTCAAGGGCTGGGCGCACATGACGTGCCGTGGCGTGTCGTATCACGACGACGCCGTCTACGCCTCCGAGCAGAGCCCAACCGGCAGCGCCAGCCCGGCCGCCGCGCCGAATGCCTGCCCGAAACGCATCTTCGTGCCGACCGCCGACACCCGCCTGATCGCCCTGAACGCCGACACCGGCAAGATGTGCGAAGACTTCGGCGATAAAGGCCAAGTCGACCTGCGCGCCAATATCGGTAGCTTCGCCCCAGGCGGTTACTACTCCACCTCGCCACCGGCCGTGACCAAAAACCTGGTGGTGATCGGTGGTCATGTGACCGACAACGTTTCCGTCGACGAGCCAAGCGGTGTGATCCGTGCGTTCGACGTGCACACCGGCAAGCTGGTGTGGAACTGGGACAGCGGCAACCCGGACGACACCACCCCGTTGGCCGAGGGCAAGACCTACACCCGTAACTCGCCGAACATGTGGTCCATGTTCGCCGTGGATGAAAAACTCGGCATGCTCTACCTGCCGATGGGCAACCAGATGCCCGACCAGTACGGCGGCGACCGTACCGATGAATCCGAGAAGTACGCTGCGGGCCTGACCGCCCTGGACATCGACACCGGCCATGTGAAGTGGACCTTCCAGTTCACTCACCATGACCTGTGGGACATGGACGTTGGCGGCCAGCCTTCGCTGATCGACATCAAGACCGAAGCCGGCGTGAAGCAGGCGGTGATGGCGTCGACCAAACAGGGCAGCATCTACGTGCTGGACCGTACAACCGGCCAGCCGGTGGTGCCGATCCACGAAGTGGCCGTGCCTCAGGGCGCAGTCGCGGGCGACCGTACCTCCCCTACTCAGCCGAAGTCCGAACTGAACTTCATGCCACCACCGCTCAAAGAGCGTGACATGTGGGGTGTGACGCCGTTCGACCAAATGCTGTGCCGTATCGATTTCAAATCCATGCGCTATGACGGTCCGTTCACCCCGCCGTCGCTGCAGGGTTCGATCGTGTACCCAGGCAACTTTGGTGTGTTCGACTGGGGTGGCATTTCCGTCGACCCAGTACGTCAGATCGCCTTCGTGAACCCGAGCTACATGGCGTTCAAATCCAAACTGATCCCGGCCGCCGACATCGCCAAGCAAGGCCCGCGTGTCAGCGAAACCGAAGGCGTGCAGCCGAACAAAGGCGCACCGTACGGTGTGATCCTTGAAGCCTTGCTGTCGCCGATGGGCTTGCCCTGCCAGGCGCCGGCGTGGGGTTATGTGGCGGCGGTCGACCTGACCACCCACAAGACCATCTGGATGCACAAAAACGGCACCGTGCGTGACAGCTCGCCGGTTCCAGTGCCACTGACCATGGGCGTACCGAGCCTGGGCGGCACCTTCACCACGGCCGGTGGTGTGGCGTTCCTCAGCGGCACCCTCGACCAATACCTGCGTGCCTATGACGTAAAAAATGGCAAGCAACTGTGGGAAGGCCGCCTGCCAGCCGGTGCCCAGACCACCCCGATGACCTACACCGGCAAGGACGGCAAGCAATACGTGCTGGTCATGGCCGGCGGTCACGGCTCCCTGGGCACCAAGCAGGGTGACTATGTGATGGCGTTCAAACTGCCGGAATAAGCGTTACCGGCGGCAAGACAAAGGCGGCTTCCCTTACGGGTAGCCGCCTTTTTTATGGGTTCAATACGGCTGCTGGTCAGCCAATAAAAAGTTCTCACTGCCCCGCCGCCATAGGGGCACAGATATCTACAAGCCTTCGAAAACATGCGGTTCTTGTGGTGAGCAGACCGGCTGTGGTGAGCGGGCTTGC